>SKHV01000178.1 GCA_007116765.1 Prolixibacteraceae bacterium
AAGCTCTCAGCTTCCCGGTCTTACTAAGGTTTTGTTTCAACTCAAATGATATTTATTTGTAGGCCAAAGCCCTATTGCGGATATTATTACTCATATCGACAGAATGTTATTTGAAAATACTAATCTCCTTATTTTTCATGTATAATCCTTCAATGTTTTATACCGGACACTAATGTTTTTAAATATTTGAATTATTCTTTTGCTTTCAACAACCTCAAGAAGTAAACCGCACCTGCTGTGTTACCGGGCAAAGCCTGAAATTTCACACGTACATTCTCCTTGCCCCTGACCATCGGTTCAGGTATTTTGTACTCTATATCGAAGAACCTCGACTGGTTCCAGCGTCCGGTGTTGTTTTCTGTTATCAGTTTTTCGTCGTCGATGTAAATATCGAATTTTCGCCCTCCCCACTCGGCGCCCCAATAGCGCACAAAGAGGGTAAGGTCGGTTTCGGAGTTTGTTTTCATTTCGTAGCTGAAAAAGCCCTCCCTGCCGGCTTCGCGATAAAACTCATTGTGCATATTGCCTGAATTTGAATGCAAGCTTTGCATGGCATGGTCGGTTTCGGGCTGCTGCTCACCGGTTGCCACAAAATCGACGGTACGGTTTTCTATTGCAATCCTTGCGTTTTCCATGTTTGTCAATGAGTCCATGTAGCTTTGAAAACCATCGTTTGTTAATGCCAACCAATACATCATGTACCTTGAATCATGTATATTGGAGAAAGGCTCAAGCTGAACATCGATAGGGTTTTTCATTTTCACATTGAGCGTAAAATTCAATGGTTTGCCGGCTACAGGCACCAACTTTTCGGCAATATTCTCAATATCATCTTCAATTAAAATGGGTGCTTGATCGATAGGCAACAGCCTGCCACCCGGATACTGGCTCCAACGGCCATCGTCGGCAATAAGCCCCCGCAAATCGTCGGCACCGGTTTTGGCGCTGAGCAAAATAGGACCGTGCATAAATGCTATGTAGTCGGGCACATTAGGCAAACGTTCAATACTGCTGTGCATGGGCATTGTTATTTCAATCACATCGCCCTTTTCCCATTTCCTGTCGATACTTACATAAGATGAGGGCAATGCATCGTGCTTAAATTCTTTCCCGTTAACTACAATTTTAAATTCTCCCTTTTTCACCCAAGCTGGGTACCTGACCATCAGTTTAAATTCCGATGAACCTTCGGTAACCGAAAGCTTTGTTTTCTCTTTGCTTGGAAAATCGGTTTCCTGCCTGATTGTTATTTTTTTGGCTTTCCACTCAAGTTCTGAAGCTATAAAAAGGTTTACGAACAGCGAATCGCCCGAATGGGTATAAATAAATTGGCTGTATTTACCGTGGTTCTCCATGCCGGTGCCTACGCAACACCACATGGCCTGTTCGGGTGCCGAATATACCCTATAATGACGCGGACGTGCAGTTGTAAAATACACATAACCGCCATGTTCGGGGTGTTGGGTTGAAAGGATGTGATTGAAAAGGGTTCGTTCGTAATAATCGGCATAATGTGCCGAAGGTTGCATACGAAACAAATCTTCGGTCAGTTTCAGCATGTTGTACGAGTTGCACGACTCGGGGCCGTCAACATCCATAATAAAATCGCCACACGACTCTACACTTGGGAAGTGCTCCCTGCGGCTGTTGCCCCCAAAAGCTAATGAACGGTTTTCGGTAATGGTTTCCCAAGAGAAGCGGCCGGCACTTTCGTATTTACTGTCGCCGGTAAGTTCGGCAATACGTGTAAAACCTATAAATTTGGGGATTTGCGTATTGGCATGTCTGTTATCCAGATTATCTTCCCCTTGCGACAAGGGATCCAAAAACATCCTGTGCGAGTAGCGTTTTGCTGCTTCGAGGTATTTTTTATCACCGCTAATTTGATAGGCATCGGCAAACATTTCGTTCATTCCCCCGTGCTCTTCATCGAGCACATGCTGCATTTGAGCATCGTCGAGGCCCGAAGCGATTTCAATGCCCCAATCGCAAAATTTCAGAAACATGGATTTTGCCTCCTCGTATCCGCAATAAAGCCAGGCATCCCTGAGCCCGGCATACATTTTATGCAAATTATAAAAAGGAGCCCATGACGAATTATATACCCTGAAATCGCCTTTTTTGAAGCCCGACCATAAAGCTTTGCTGTTTGGAAAACCACCCAGGTAACCCACGCCCCATTCAGGATTATTGATTGCATTGGCCTCCTGGCATTTTTTCAGCTCAGAAATCATATACTCCATTCTGTTTTTGCACTCCAAATTACCGGTAGCCGCATAATTCATGGCCATGGCCGTGAGGTAATGCCCTGCTATGTGACCATCCAAACCGTCCCAATTAGGATAGCTTGGGGCTTTTTCGGGCAAACCGGCTTCCTTGCGATATGGCGCCAACAAACGATCCACATCGTATTTCAGTAAGACCTCGATATTCAGGTCGCGGGCTTGTTTGAACGGCCCATCGAGCAAGGTTACATCTGCAATTGGAAATTCGTTGTTGTATAGCTTGTTTTGCGCTTGTACAGACACATAAAAAACGATAAAACAAACAATTAAACACAATACAATCTTTCTCATTTCAATTCGATTTTAAATACTGTCGCCAGCTCATCCATCTCCGATGAAGCCGGGGTTATAATCGATAAACTATCATCGGTTTTCGACCATTGCAACTCTGCACTGCTCCCTACTACAGAAACCCGTTTGATATTTGCTGCATCAACATAATGAATATCAAAGACACTGTTGGGCTCGGGCAGTCCAAGCGAATACACAAAAAGGCTCTTTTTATCTTTCGATACCGTAAAACGGATGTCTTTATGGTTGTAATCCATAGTGGCCGATTGACCACCAAAATGACCCGCTTCGAATTCTGCCCTTCCATAACCAAAGGTACTATAAGCACGGGTTTCGTAAACCGCATCCTCATGTTTTTCAATCCATTGACCTATTGCCGCCAACACCTCCCTTTGTGCATCGGGTATGATGCCGTTGGCCATGGGCGAGATGTTCAGCAACACAATGCCCCGCTTGCTCCACACATCGATCATGTTACGGATAATCAAGGCCGGATTTTTATAGGTTTGCCCATGTGTGTAGCTCCAACTGCCGTAGCTTAAAGTGATATCGGTGAGCCAATAGTCATCGGAAAGCTCGGTTTTACCGCCCTGTTCAATATCAAGAATGCCCACATTGGCAGGCAGATCTTCCTGTTTGTAGTTCACAATGGGTTGCTGGCCACGCAATACGGCAGTATTAAAGTGATGAGCCACCATTTTTTTAAGGTAATCTTCAGGAATTTCGTCGAGCCACGAATCGAACCAAATCATATCGGGAGCATACCCATCGACCACCTCTTTCACCTGGTTTAACCAATATTCAAGGAACTCATCTTCAGGAATATTGCCATAAAGCAAGCGGAGTTTCGGGTCGGTAGTTGAGGTGATGTAATCGGGGTGATAAGGAAAGTGGCTGTTCCAACACGGATCGGGCGTATTTATGGCCCAGTTGGCCGTGTCGGTGGTATAACGCTGAAGCAATCTTGCATGATGGAAGGTGGCAATGGTTTGCATATCGCGTTTTTTGAGTTCGGCAAACAATTCTCCCAAAATGTCCTTTTGAGGTCCCATGTCTTTTACATTCCAGGGGTTCACTTTACTGCCCCACATGGCAAAGCCGTCGTGGTGCTGCGCTACCGGACCGGCAAACCGGGCACCCGATTTTTGGAACAAATCGGCCCACTCTGCCGCATCGAAATGTTCGGCCGTAAACATGGGGATAAAATCGTGGTAATTGAACTCACTTACCGGACCAAAAGTATTTTTGTGATGTTCGTAAACCGTACCCCCCCAGCTATCCCTTCCGGGAACGTACATCCAGCGAGGGTACCACTCGTTATCGTATGCGGGAACACTGTAAAGACCCCAGTGGAAATAAATCCCAAATTTGGCATCTTTAAACCACTCGGGCTCTCTATCGATGGTTGAGAGTGATTCCCATGTTTCATCAAACCTGGCTTCAACTTGATTTGAATTGTTTTTGCATGATAATACTGCCACTAACACGCAAATTAACAGCAATTTGCTAAATATACTCTTACTCATTTCTTATCATTATTTTGTTAAAGCTATATTCCTTATCATTACTAAACTTCAATATATATAAACCATCGGCCAAATTCAACGGCAATTGTAGTTCGGGTTCGTAAACAGCAGACTTTTTCACTACTACCTTACCCATAGCATCAAGTATTTCAATATTGTTGTACTGAAAGTCAAAAGACCGAATCACTATTCTATCTGATGCCGGATTGGGGAATATTTCTAATTCAATATTTCTGGCATTAAAGTCAGCCAAACTTGTTTCAACCGGCTCAAAATCAATATAATTAATATTGAAACCACCTGTTACCACACCGATTTTCAGGTACTGCCTACCCGGCTCAAGGGTGATGGTACTTTCAACCGATTGCCAAACCTGCCAGTTCCCGGTACTGGGGACATCAACCTGATGGATCAATTTATCATTAATTAGAATGTTAAATTTTCCCCCGCTATTGGGAGAAGCAACGCGATAAGTAACTTCAAATTCTGTTTCGTGTGTGTCGTTATCGATAGCATATAACAACCAGTCACCATCGTTAATATATCCCACATTCCTGCCACCACCCACATCGCTGGTGTTTTCAGTTTGGGTTCCTGATTGCAAATAGTAGTTTTCTGCTTCAATCCTACTGCTTACCAACAACCATTCCGGCTCCTCCAT
>SKHV01000275.1 GCA_007116765.1 Prolixibacteraceae bacterium
ATACAGAACCAACCACGCCAGCTTTACACACGCTTTACTTAACAAAACATAGAGTAAAAAGTGGGTGTAGCTTTTGTATGTTTACGAGTTGGCAACCATAGTAAAAGACAGCCCAACAAATTTGATAAAGTTTCCATATATTAGAACTATTTTTTATCTTTGTGTCTGAAAAATGATAATACATGAAACAAAAGTTTAATGTCATCTTGCTTGAAGAGGTTTGGGATTTGCTTGATATGATTGATGAAAAATCAAAAGAAAAGATTTTCTACAATATTGACAAAGCAAAATACGTAAATGACCCTGAGTTGTTCAAAAAGCTTGACGATATCATATGGGAATTTAGGGCAAAATACAAAAAGACTTATTATCGTTTATTATCATTTTGGGACAAGACAGACAATCAAGACACCTTGGTGATTGCAACTCACGGAATAATAAAAAAATCAGATAAAATTCCGAAAGTAGAGATTGAAAAAGCAAAATCGATTATGAAACGATATTTTGAGGAGAAACAAAAAAATGACGGTCATGGAAAATAATAAATTAAGAATCTATTCATTAGACGAGGCAAAGGACAAACATCTTGGAAAGATTGGCACGGAGAGACGTGATAAATACGAGTATGAACTTCGCCTTGATTTATTGGGAGAAATAATACGACAAACCAGACAAGAAAGGAATCTGACACAAACACAACTAGGGGAATTAATCGGAGTTCAGAAATCTCAAATATCTAGGATTGAGAGAAACGCAAAAAACGTTACGATTGAAACAATATTACGTGTATTTAGAGCATTGAAAGCCAAGGTAAATTTCAATGTTGAATTAATCGACGGAGAATTTAAGATAGCATAACTACGGTTGTTAAACAGCAAAATATCCTATATTTAGTAAATTTGCAAACAATCATAACAGCTTTGAAAACTTACTATGAGCAGCAACATTATACTTCCGGCCGAATGGCATCCGCAAAAAGCAGTTCAGCTCACCTGGCCACACGAACAATCGGACTGGAATTATTTACTTTCGGAAGTGGAGGAATGTTTTGTGCAAATTGCCACTGAAATTGCTAAACGCCAGCAATTGATTGTGGTTTGCCAAAACAAACAGACTGTTCAGAATAAACTGAGCAAAGCAAAGCTATCGAACATTTCGTTTTACGAGATGGACAGCAACGACACCTGGGCGCGCGACCACGGAGGAATAACTGTTTTTGAAAATGGCAGGCTCGTGATTTACGATTTCTGCTTTAACGGCTGGGGAATGAAATTTGCCGCCAACCACGACAACCTCATTACCCGCAAACTACACAAAGCCGGAGCTTTTGACGGCTACGGGTACTCAAACATGAATTTCTTTGTTTTCGAAGGGGGCAGCATCGAAAGCGACGGACAAGGCACGCTGCTCACAACTGAAGAGTGCCTGCTATCGGTCAACCGAAACGATAACCTTTCGAAGGCCGAAATTGAAAGCTGCCTGCTCCGGTTTTTTGGTGCCAAACAAGTACTATGGCTCAAAAACGGCTACCTTGCCGGCGACGATACCGACAGCCACACTGATACCCTGGCCCGCTTATGTAACGAAAACACCATTGCCTACGTGAAATGCGAAGATAATAACGATGAGCATTACACGGCCTTGTTGGAAATGGAAAAGGAACTGCAAAATTTCAGGCAGCTTAACGGTGAGCCATACAAACTTATAGAATTGCCTATGGTCCCCCCGGTTTACGACCCCGACGATGGACACCGGCTACCGGCAACCTATGCCAACTTCTTGATAATAAACAATGCCGTTTTACTGCCTGTCTACAACACCGGAACCGACAAACAAGCCATCGAAGCCATAAGAAAAGCCTTCCCTGACAGGGAAGTTGTCCCCATTGATTGTTCGGTGCTAATAAGGCAACACGGCTCCTTGCATTGCGTTTCAATGCAGTATCCTGAATTGAAATAATATTCAATTCCTCATAAAACAATTGCCAGGTCAGCTCAATAATGACGTTCATAATAATAATTGAAGAATGCAGTGAGCAACAAGACTGGTAAAAAATTTGCCATTAACGTACGATTATTTTAAATTTGTACGTATACAAAACATAAGAAATGGATACAAAATTGACTTTAAAAATGGATAAATATGTGATTGACAGAGCTAAAATTTATGCGGCATCACAAAAAAGGAGTCTTTCACGTATGATTGAATCTTATCTTAAAACAATAATTGAAAAGGAGAATCTGCAAGCGGATAACGACATTATGATTTCACCCTTTGTAAAGAGTATGCAGACAGGTGTAAAGCTTCCTGCAGATTACGATTATAAAAAAGAAATTGGTGCTTACCTGGCTGAAAAACACAAATGATAGATAAACTATTCCTTGATACAAACGTGGTGCTTGACCTGCTTGGAGAAAGAGAACCATTTTATAATCCTGCCGCGAAAATAGCGACCTTAGCGGATAAAAGGATTATTCATATTGTTGTTTCTGCATTAACTTACTCAACAGCTTATTACTTACTTTCAAGATTTGAAGATACAGAACAAGTCAAAGAGAAATTACGGAAATTTAAAGTAATTTCTGAAATATCCGATTTAACTGATGAGATTATTGATATTGGATTGTCTTCAAGATTTAAAGACTTTGAGGATTCATTGCAGTATTATTGCGCAATTAAAAAGGGCTGCAATATTTTAATTACAAGAAATGCTAAAGATTTTAAAGAATCTGATATTCCTGTTTTATCACCCGATGAGTATTTAGGTATTATGAAGACAAAATAGAATCTATTGCAACAGCAAATTTATATACAAATAATAAATAGAATTGTCTCCCCACATCAAAGCAACATTTATGAATTCTGCATTTTGCTCGTCTCTGCTGCATAATAAACACGTATAAAAAATCATAATATTGCACGGCATCGATAAATTTTGTAATTTTGTAATTCGAGAAAAACAGTTACTTATGAATTCGAAATTAACATTAACCATAGAGCAAAATGTAGTTGAAAAAGCCAAGCTTTACGCAAAAGCCAAGGGGCGGAGTTTATCCGATATTGTAGAAAACTACTTCAAAACAATTGTAAAGGAAAATAGGAATGAAAACGCAACTCAAAGCCCAATTTCAGACTCCCTTAGAGGCTCATTTAAAGAACCGGACAATTTTAACTATAAAAATTCCCTGTCAAATGCCATAATTAAAAAACACCTGCAAGATGGATAAAGCATTAATCGACACAGATGTAATTTTGGATTCTTTTTTTGACAGGAAACCTTTTGCCGAATATTCCGGTCATATTTTACACTTGTGCGAAACAGGCAAAATAAAAGGGTATTTAACCCCGGTTGCTTACAGCAACTTATACTACATTCTACGTCAAAGTGCACCTCACGGAAAAGTAATAGAAAAACTCAAACAACTTTTGAAAATTACCGATGTGCTTGTAATGAACAAGAATGTAATCTCTTATGCTTTAGATTCAGGATTTAAAGACTTTGAAGACAGCTTGCAAAACTACTCAGCAGTACTCAGCCAAAACATCAATTTGATTATTACCCGAAACATAAGGGATTACAAAAAAAGTGAGTTAGGGGTTTTCACTCCTGAACTGTATTTAAAATCGCTTAATACAACACCATGAAAACAGCAATAATACAACAAAGCAATACAGCCGATATTGAAAAGAACAAGGCCAAACTGGCTGAAAGTATTGCCGATTGTGCCGGACAGGGTGCTCAACTTATTGTACTACAGGAACTGCACAACAGCCTCTACTTTTGTCAGACCGAAGACGTTGATAATTTCGATTTGGCCGAAACCATTCCGGGGCCATCGACCGGCTTTTACTGCGAATTGGCAAAAAAACATAAGGTAGTACTGGTCACTTCGCTTTTTGAGAAACGTGCAGCCGGCCTTTACCACAACACAGCTGTAGTGTTCGAAAGCGATGGCAGCATAGCCGGCACTTACCGCAAAATGCACATCCCCGATGACCCGGGCTTTTATGAAAAATTCTACTTCACGCCCGGCGATTTAGGCTTCATCCCTATCCAAACTTCGCTCGGCAAACTGGGCGTACTGGTATGCTGGGACCAATGGTACCCCGAAGCGGCAAGGCTTATGGCACTGGCAGGTGCCGAAGTGCTCATTTACCCCACGGCCATTGGCTGGGACATGCGCGACGATGAAGCCGAACGCCAGCGCCAACTCGATGCCTGGATTACTGTACAGCGCGGTCATGCCGTGGCCAACGGACTGCCGGTAATTGCCGTAAACCGGGTTGGGCACGAAGCAGACCCAAACGGACAAAGCAGCGGCATCAACTTTTGGGGCAACAGCTTTGTAGCCGGGCCGCAAGGCGAGTTTTTGTACCGGGCTACAAACAACAAAGAAGAAAACAAGCTTGTGGACATTGACCTGAAACGCTCCGAAGACGTACGCCGCATTTGGCCTTTCCTACGCGACCGACGCATTGACGAATACAGCGACTTGACAAAAAGATTCAGGGACTAAGTAGCAGCAGTTAGCTAATGGCTAATGGCTAATGGCTAATGGCTGTTAGCTGGCTCATGCAAATATGTTATTCGTTTCTTTCATCAATCGTTGCTTATTGCTTGTCTAGCAACCAAAGACCAGTGCCCAGCAACCAGCAACCAGTGACCAGCAACCAGCGACCAGTATCCAGCATCCAACTTTTTTACTACTTTTGCCGCCAAAATAAAATCACATGTGGGGATTATTAGGTGTTATTGCCGC
>SKHV01000378.1 GCA_007116765.1 Prolixibacteraceae bacterium
AAGTTTCTAAAGTTCATAAAGTGCCTAGAGTGCCTAGAGTGCCTAAAGTTCATAAAGTGTCTAAAGTGCCTAGAGTTTGGAGTGAACTAAAGTTTGGAGTGTCTGGAGTTAATGCTAAAAGTGTTAAAGACGAGAAAAAGTAAGTAGTGTGAACCTTTTAAACTATAAAATCATGGAAAATAAAATATTTGCTAAAGAACTTGAACGTAGAACAAAAATGTTTGCTATAAAAATATTAAAACTATCAGGTAAATTACCAGGTACAATTGAAGGAAAGGTAGTTAGAAATCAAATTTCAAAATCTGGCACAAGTATCGGGGCAAATTACAGGGAGTCAAATCGCAGTCGAAGTAAGGCAGATTTTGTAAGTAGAATAAAAATTGCAGAGAGTGAAGCAAGTGAAACAGTTTACTGGCTTGAAATAATTCAGGAATTATGCTGGGGTGAAGAAGCCTGTATTCAAGAAATGTTGAAAGAATCAAACGAATTACTGGCCATTTTTACCTCAATAAGCAAAACCCTTAAATCTTAACTCTAACTCTAACTCTAACTCTAACTCTTAACTCTTAACTCTTAACTCTTAACTCTATGAACTCTATGAACTCTAAGTACTCTATAAACTCTATAAACTCTATAAACTCTATGAACTCTAAGTACTCTATGAACTTCAATACTATAATGATATGATAAAATTTCTAATAAAAGGACTGCTGCGCGATAAAAGCCGTAGCCGGCTACCAGTTATTGTGGTGGCAATAGGGGTGATGTTAACAGTATTTATGCATGCCTACATAACCGGTTTTATGGGCGATACCATCGAAATGAACGCACGTTTTACCCACGGGCATGTGAAGGTAATGACAAAGGCTTATGCCGAAAATATAAACCAGAATCCTAACGACCTGGCATTGCTGGATGTTGATGAATTGATGGACGATTTAAGTAAGCGGTACAGCAACATGACCTGGGTGCCGCGTATCCAGTTTGGGGGATTGATTGACGCGCCTGATAAAAACGACGAGACCCGTGAACAAGGCCCTGCCTTTGGTTTGGCACTTGATTTTTTATCTGGGGGCAGTGTTGAGGCCGACCGGATGAATATTGAAAAGTCGTTGGTTAAAGGCAGTTTGATTGATGAGCCCGGTGAAGTTTTGCTGAGCGACTTGTTTGCGCAAAAACTGGGCGTTGGTGTTGGCGACAGGGTAACTTTTATCGGTTCAACCATGTATGGCAGTATGGCATTTTACAACTTCACAGTGGCTGGTACGGTTTTGTTTGGCACCGAACAGCTCGACCGCGGTGCTGTGTTGGTCGATATTGAAGATGCACGCTTTGCTTTGAATATGGAAAATGCCGCAGGCGAAATTGTGGGTTTTTTCAACGATGGTTTTTACGATAACGATGAAGCCATAGAACTGGCAGAAAATTTTAACGCCGGATACGCCTCAACCGATGATGAATATGCCCCTGTGATGAAAACATTGTCGCAGCAAGGCAGCATGGGGCAATATGTAATGCTAGCCGAAGTGTGGACTGTTTACATATCTATGATATTTGTACTTGCCATGGCATTGGTGTTGTGGAATGCAGGTTTGCTAGGCGGTTTACGTCGTTATGGCGAGTTTGGCATACGGTTGGCCATGGGCGAAGAGAAAAAACATGTGTATAACACGCTTATTTATGAATCGATAGCCGTAGGTGTTATTGGTACTGTTGTTGGTACCAGCTTTGGTTTACTTTTTTCATGGTTATTGCAAACCTATGGAATTGATATTTCGGGAATGATGGAAGGTGCATCCATGATGATGCCATCGGTAATAAAAGCCCGGATAACCACTGCAACGTTTTACGTAGGATTTATCCCCGGTTTGCTTTCAACCGTAATTGGTGCAGCGTTGGCCGGAATCGGGATATTTAAACGCAAAACCTCGCAGTTGTTTAAAGAGTTGGAGGCATAGAGACCTCCCCTTACAATATGTCTCGGTATTCCAAAGGAAGGGCTTTTATTGGTTGCTAAAAGTTGCTGATTTAGTGTAAAATAACTAAATTTATTGCAAATTGTAAATGACACTTTCAAAATGCAAAAATTAATAAATAGAAAATATGCCGATGTGGTTGAGATGAACCGAAAAGTATTTCCGGTAACAGCCATTCTTGGTCCACGGCAATGCGGAAAATCCACGTTGGTGAAAATGATTTCCGGAAAGATTGACTCACTGGTTTATTTGGACCTCCAAAACATAGAAGATGTAAATAAATTGAGCGATACCCGGCTGTTTTTTCGAAATAACGATAATGCGGTGATATGTTTGGATGAAATTCAGCAAATGCCTGAACTTTTTAACGATTTGCGCAGTATAATCGATTCGAACAGGCAAAAGGGGCGTTTTATTATTTTGGGTTCGGCATCGCCGCAATTGATACAAAGTAGTTCTGAAACCTTAGCCGGAAGAATTGGTTTTATTGAGCTTACGCCTTTTTTGGTTTCTGAGTTAATCGAAAATAATGTGAAACCTTATACGATGAGCGAATATGTTTTTCGGGGTGGCTTTCCTGAGAGTTATTTGGCCGAAAATGATGAAGCTAGCCGGTTATGGCGGGAGAATTTTATCCGAACTTATATTGAGCGGGATTTGCCCCAACTTGGAGTGCAGTTGCCTTCTCTGCAAATCAGGCGTTTGTTAACAATGTTTTCGCACATGCAGGGGCAACTGTTTAATTCGAATAAGCTGGCTGCATCAATGGGAGTAACGCATCCAACAATCAGGCGTTACCTCGATTTGTTTGAACAAACCTTTCTGGTCAGGTCGTTGGAACCTTACATTATCAATGTTAAAAAAAGACTGGTTAAGTCACCAAAAGTTTATGTGCGCGATTCTGGGATTTTGCATCAATTGTTGCAGATAAGCGATTTTAATCAGCTTCTGGGCAATCCTGTTTTTGGAAGTTCATGGGAGGGGGTGGTAGTAGAAAATGTAATTGCCGAAATGACCGAATGGAAACCCTATTTTTATCGCACAGCTACCGGCGATGAAATTGATTTGGTAATGGTTAAAGGCGACCGTATAATAGCCATCGAATGCAAAGCATCAACTGCTCCTCAATTAACTAAAGGTTTTTGGACGGTTTTAGATGATATTAAACCTGAGCATGTCTGGGTGGTTGCACCGATTAATGATAGTTATCCGATTAAAGAAAATGTTACCGTATGTGGGTTGTCACAAATTGTACAAGAAGTAAAAAAGATATAATTATGAGAACATTAATAATTTCAATAACCCTGTTTTTGGTATTCACAGGCTTTGCTGCGCCCGATGCCAACGAAATACTCGAAAAGGTTGACCAAAACCTTTCATCTGAAAACCGCATGATGGAATCGACCATTACCATTCATGGGAAACGCAATTCGCGAACCATGACCTCGCGCAGCTATGCAGTTGGTGCCGAAAAAGCCTTTACCGAGTACATTTCACCGGCACGCGATGCCGGCACCAAAATGCTGAAGCTCGAAGACCAACTGTGGATTTATTCACCCTCAACCGACCGCACCATTCAAATATCGGGGCACATGTTGCGCCAAAGCGTTATGGGCAGCGACCTTTCGTACGAAGATATGATGGACGACCGTAAACTGACCGATACCTACAACGCTGCTTTAGAGGGCACCGAAACAGTCGATGGACGGGAGGTTTATCTTATAAATCTCGAAGCTAAAGTGGACGATGTGGCTTACCACAGCCAAAAAATGTGGGTCGATACCGAACGTTTTGTGCCGCTCAAACAAGAGATGTATGCCAAAAGTGGCAAATTGTTAAAGCGGCTCGAAATGCGCGATGTGGTGAAAATTGCCGGGCGCTGGTTCCCACGTACCATGGTGTACAAAGACATGCTCAAACAAGGCGACGGCACCGAATATTCCGTCACCAAAATCGAATTTGATGTTGAAATCCCCGAGTATATTTTTAGTAAGGCAGCGTTGAAACAATAGTCTTACCTTGAAAAATGAAAGAGCAAGTATGGATTTTCAAGGCAAATTGAAATTTGCCTCCTCCGTTAATCAGCTAATGTCGCCGCTATGCGGCTTTTGTTTGGACATTATTTGTTGCGGGCTACCATAATGCCGCAGCTATGCGGCTTGCTGTTGTACGATTGTTTCCGAGGGCGACCATCCACAATGTTCATCGCTATCGCCGCTATGCGGCTGAATACAATTATCAGCGATTTAAAACCATAGGGGTAATTCTTGGTAGTTAAATGCAAGCCGCATAGCGGCGACAATATGGTAGCTAATATGCCAAATAACCAATATAAGCCGCATAGCGGCGATATTATGGTTAAAATAATTTAGATAAATATTTGTTTATCAACCATCATTTATTTGAGGGAAGGAGAAGGTTTATTTCCTTCGGCACAAACAAGGCTACGGCACCAAATATACCGTTACCAAGATCGAATTCGATGTAGAAATACCCGAATGTATTTTTAGTAAGGTAGTGTTGAAAAAAGGGGCTGTCTAAAAAGTCATTAATTAGGCAACTAATACACAAAAACACAAAGGCAACACGAAGTATTATGTATTCACAATCAAGGCTTTGTGAGGTCTTTGTGTATTTAAGCCTTTGTGGTAAATTTAGTTTTCATGACTTTTTAGACAGCCCCCTTTAATATTCAATGAATGAATATCGTATTGCTTAATTAATCATCATATTCGTCTTCAAAAGCTTCGATTATGTCTTCAATCTTTTCC
>SKHV01000072.1 GCA_007116765.1 Prolixibacteraceae bacterium
ATCTTGAATCCATGCTTTAAAAATTTGGTAACCGACTTTTTGGGTACTTTTCCGGTTACTTTGGTGTAGCCATTTTTATCGGCTTTTTTTGTTAAAGCCTTCACCAAGCTTTTATCGCCGTTTGGCGGAAACTTAAGAATATATAACCTTTTGTTGAAACTTCCATGATGTATTAAGGCGCTGTCGAATTTTTCAATAATATCGTTTTTAGTCATCGTGTCTCCTTTCGTAACGTTCATTACCTTCGGGCACAAGAGATATCGACTTGTCAGAATCGGAAAGTAGTTTTTCTATTCCTGTTGATGCATATTCTTCTGACGCATCAAGTTTGAGTTCGAGGTCGCATTTTTCGCAATTGCGGTCACAAAGCCTTTGTTCATAGGCATCGGGTTCTTTATAAGTAGTAATTACTCCTTCGTAATTTCTTAATACCACCTTGTTTGTGGACCACGAAATGATGTAATTGGGCATTACCGGTATTTTTCCTCCACCTCCGGGCGCATCAATAACATATGTAGGAATTGCAAAACCACTGGTATGGCCAATAAGGCTTTCCATAATTTCGATACCTTTTCCTACAGGAGTTCTGAAATGCATCAGTCCTTCCGACAAGTCACACTGATATAAATAGTAAGGGCGCACACGGTTTTGAACCAGTGTGTGTACCAATTTTTTCATAATGCGTGGGCAGTCATTCACATCGGCCAGTAAAACCGATTGATTTCCTACTGGAAAGCCGGCGTCGGCCATTTTTCGTATAGCAGCTTTAGCCGACGAGGTAATTTCGCGTGGGTGATTGAAGTGGGTATTGATCCAAACTGGTTGATATTTTTTCAAAATATTCATTAAATCGTCAGTGATGCGGTATGGTAAAACAACCGGCATGCGTGTTCCGATTCGTATTACTTCAACATGTTCGATCGATGAAAGCTGATCGAGCAACCAGTCGATTGTTGAATCGGGAAGCATAAATGGGTCACCACCCGATAAAAGTACATCGCGTACCTGAGGTGTATTTTTTATGTATTCAATTCCTTTTAAGAGTTGTGCTTTTGAGGGTACATGATCCACGTCGCCTACTTTGCGTTTACGTGTACAGTGGCGGCAATACATTGAGCAAATGTTGCTAACATGAAACAAAACACGGTCGGGGTAACGATGAGTAATGCCTTCAACCGGGCTGTCTGAGTCTTCGGCCAGTGGATCGGCATATTCCGATTTGTCAATCGTAAGTTCGCGAGCATCGGCAAATGATTGTTTAAATACAGGATCGTGTTGATAATTTTCTATGTCGATTAATGATAAGTAGTATGGAGTAATAGATAAGGGAAATGTATCGAGAGTTTCTTTAAGCTGTTTTCTTTCTTCTTCTTCAAACTTAATACCTGTAAGCCATTCAAATTTATCAATTGATTTGATGGTATGTTTTACCTGCCATTTCCAGTTCTTCCAATTCGACTCGTCTGATTTTTCTTCAATTCTGTGTGCAATAATTTGTTGTTTCTTGGTATAAATGCTCATAAGTAGTTCCTTATTTGTTTATGTGCATGCAAAATTACTAAAAAAATATCACATAAAATAATTTGTGATATTGATCTTGCCGCGTCATGTTGTGTAAGTTGTTGTAAAAGAATAAATAAATGGATTTGATTTTGGGGTTAATTTAGAATAGATACAAATAACATTATTGATAAATGATTTAAAACCAAATTGAGGAATAATTATAATATTGTTTTTAAAGCAAAAATTTATAAACATGAAATTACAAAAGACATATTGAAATTGAATTGAGAAAATAATATAATGCTTTGCATATTTTGTGAAAATAAAATTACTTTTGCAGCAAATTAAAATCGAATAAAATGGACGAAGACCCTTGTTATAGTCAGTTAAAGTATTAATTCTACTGTAAGGGTTAACCATGTATCCTTACAGATAAAAATGTAAGGAGGCAAAATGATTGAAATAGAAATCGATTTCCGGGAATTAATTGAAAAAAAAGATTGGAAGACTTTAAAGCAGAATCTGAGTGAGTTTGAATCATTCGAAATTGCTGAAATAATTGAAGATTTGCCCGAAGAAGAGGGTGTTATACTTTTTCGCTTACTTACACGCAAGCAATCTAAAGAAACTTTCCAGCACCTTTCTCACGACAGACAAGAATATATAATTGAAGGCTTTGCACATAATATAGGCAAATTAGCAGGTCTGTTGAACGATTTGGATCCTGATGACAGGACTGCATTTTTTGAAGAGCTCCCGGGCGAAATCACTCAACGTTTAATTCAATTATTATCGGTCGAAGAGCGAAAAATAGCAACTCAGTTGTTAGGTTATCCCGAAGACAGTATCGGACGTTTGATGACTCCTGAGTTTGTAGCTGTAAAGCCTCATTTTACAGTCTCTGAAGCCATTGAGCATATCAGGATTCACGGTCGTGACTCGGAAACATTGAATGTAATATATGTGGTGGATAACAATTGGAAACTGGTAGACGATATCCGGATTAAGGAGATCATTCTTGCCAAAAGCGATCAGCTTATTTCCGATCTGATGGACGACAGGTTCACTGCATTAAGTGCCTATGACGATCAGGAGGAGGCTATAAGAACATTCCAAGATTCAGACCGCGTGGCTTTACCCGTTGTGGATACACAAGGTCTGCTGATTGGAATTGTGACCTTTGACGACATGATGGACGTGGTGGAAGAAGAAACTACCGAAGACTTTCAGAAATTTGGTGCATTTCAGGATGCAATTGTTAATCCCTTAAAAGCCAGGGTGTCTCTTTTGTACAAACGTCGTATCTTTTGGCTTACTGCATTGGTTTTCATGAATGTTTTCTCGGGAGCTGCCATTGCTCATTACGAAAATGTGATTGAATCGATGGTTTCGCTATTGTTTTTTCTTCCCTTGCTAATTGGTAGCAGTGGAAATGCCGGAGCTCAGTCGGCCACACTAATGATTCGTTCGCTTGCGATAGGCGATGTAGAAATGAAAGACTGGTTTAGGTTACTAGGCAAAGAATTTTTAGTGTCGTTATTGTTGGGATTGACAATGGCTCTTGGTGTAGCGTTGATTGCCAGTTTCAGGGCTCCTGCTATAATAGTGGTTGTATCGTTAACCATGACGCTCACTGTTATGGTGGGTAGTTTAATTGGTTTGATACTTCCCTTTGTTTTTACAAAACTCAAACTTGACCCGGCTGCAGCAAGTGCTCCGCTAATTACATCGATAGCCGATATTAGCGGTGTAGTAATTTATTTTTCTGTGGCTTCGTGGTATCTTGGCTTGTAATATTTTTAAAAAACGATCTAAAAAAAAGCGAGGCATTTCACCTCGCTTTTTTTAGTTTAGTACAACTTAATTAAGCAATTGCCTGACCAATTAAAATGGTTACAAGTAAGGCCAAAATTGCATACAGTTCGGGGAATACCGCCATGATTAGGCTGATGTTGAACACATTGTGTCCGGCACCGAGACCTGCAATTCCGTTGGCAGTAACTTGTCCCTGACGTATTGCCGAGAACAGTGCAACTGCTCCCAATCCAAGTCCGGCACCAAAAACTGCACCGGCTTGCAGCCAGCTAATTGAACTGGTAAGCACGGGTGCAAGCATAAAATAACCTACAAACCCGTAAATACCCTGTGTGCTGGGCAGTGCACCTAAGAGCAAATATTGCCCAAATGCACTTTCATTTTTCTTCATGGCACCAACAGCAGCACTTCCTCCGTACGAAAGTCCAAATGCACTTCCTATGCCAGATAGGCCAACCATAATGCCAATTCCAATGTAAGCTAAAACAATAGGTTCCATAATTATATGATTTTTATTAATATTTTACATCGTCAATTTTTCTCAGAGGTTCGTATCTCATTCCTCCTCCTGAGAATCCTGTATTTTTGAAAAATTCAACAAAAGTTAAACGTAAGGGATGTACAAATGCTCCCAGTGCAGCCATAAAAAAGTTTATGGAGTGCCCCAACAGTAGTATTAATACTGTAAATAATTGGCTAAGTACCGGGATGTTTCCTGTAAGATCAAAAGCAAGCTGATTGAATACATTCCCTAAAATTGCACTCGATAAGCCCAGTGCAAACAAGCGAATGTACGATAATACATCGCCTAAAAGACCGGTTGCCATGCTGTATGTATCCCATAGTCCAAGGCCAAAATTTACAAGCAGGTTTTTTCCCGGCGAGTTGAAAAACAAAGCCAGAATAGCGCCTGTTGTTCCGGTACCAATAAATAGCGGTGTGGTAATGTTTTTTGATAACACATCAAAATGACCCAGCGCAAAAGAACCTCCCGCCCCCATAATTATTATCAACCATCCGATAATTGACAGCGAATGCCTGAATCCATCCATTTTCATTTTTCGTGCAGCTTTAAGGAATATTCCGAATACTATTTGAGCTATACCCAGCAATATTGCAAAAATCATTAACTGGTTTTGGTCAAGCATAATTCTTTTCATGCCTTCTATCCAGTTAAAATTCAAATCGACCAGCATTATTCCAAAGAATGTTCCTCCAATTATGCCCATAAAAACTGTGGCCAATCCAAAAAAGAATCCGAGAGTCCAAATGGGTTTCATATCTGGTTTTGCTTTTCTTCTTAGGAGCAGGGTTGCAATCATCACTATTAGGCCGTATCCTGCATCGCCAAGGCAGAAACCAAAAAATAACATAAAGAAAGGCGCAAAAAACGGAGTTAAATCAATTTCTCTGTAATTGGGTAAGGAATAAAGGGAGCCAATAATTTCAAAAAGTTTGTTGAATGCATTGTTTTTCAGTAAAACAGGGACCCTGTCGCTTATTCCGGGTTTGTTTTTTATAAATAGAATTCCTAGTTTGTTTAACTCCGATACTAGGTGATTTTCTTTCTCTTCAGGAATCCAGCCTTCAATAAGTTTGATTCTTGAGTCGGCTTTATCACTAGCATGTAAAGTGGCTTTCTTGAAATCGGTTTCCGATTTTATTTTATTGCTGAAAGCGGTCAATATGGGTTCGGCATAGTTGGCAATGCGGTGAATTTCTTGGTTTAACTTATTTAGTGTGGTAGTGATTTCCTGAGCTTGATTGATTACTTCACGATAGTTTTCAGAGGGGAGTTTTACTAAGTCGGCTTGTATGTCGGGGTTAAGGTTGTTATCCGAAATGACAATAAAATACACGAGCGACTCCAAGCGGTTAAGCTCGAAAAGCTCAAATTTATTCGCCCATTCGGGTTTGTATTTTGAACGGTTGCAGGTGTAGAAATTAATCTTTTTTCCTGCTTTTTCGAGATTCTCGATAGTTTGCCACGAAAAATTCCCCCAGGGTTTTAACTGGTTGATTTTTTTATTAACGCTTTGGAGTTCAGTGTTTTTTTGTTCTAATGTATTTTGAATTTCCTCAATTTTTTCAATTATCTCATTTGCGTTAAGTTCTCCTTTATTAGTGGTTTGATCGATTTTTCTCGCTTTGAGATATTTTTTAATTTCTTCAATTTTCTTCAGCAGCTTTATATTCGATAATACCTCCTCACTGTGAGATACCCCCTCGGCTTTTTCTTTAATATGAACCACCCCGGTATGTTGCAAAGTTTCAACAAACTGATGAAACTCGCTGTGATGAATCAGAAAAGAATATTTCGACATGTTTGCAATCATTGCTTATCCTCCTTCTTTTGCTGTCGTTCTTTTATAATTTTTTGTGCCGATTTGGACAGGTTTTCTTCGTCTTCCATGAATCGTTTAATTTTCAGTATGGCTTCCTGGTAGCCGGGAATTTGCACTTTTTCGAACAGGTTTACCTTTTGAGTTGTTTTTTTCCGGGCATGATCGAGTAAGAGCATTTTGCGTGCATAAAATTCGCTTTCGATTCCGATTTGTGCTAGTTGCTTCACCACCTCAATACCTTCGGGGTACCAGGCAGGTTTATTGAACAAGCTGAAAGTGTCAATCGTGTAGTCCACACCGTCGAGAACGGGAGTTTTTACCCCTGCAATTTTCTTTATGCTCATTTTTACATCGTCGATTTTTACCAGAGAGGTGTCGAATTCGCCCCAAAGAGCAATCATGTTCTGATAAGCTTTTATTTTCTCTTCGAGCAGGGCATTGAGTCGTTTTACTTCTTCTTTCGCTCTTTTAACTTCCATGCGTAAAGCACTTTCCTTATTTTTTATGGTAGGAAGAGCCCGCTCGCGCACTTTGAGTTGCTTTTCGAGTTGCTGTAACGATGTTTTATTGAACTGATATTTAATTGCCATTTTGTTCTTTTTAAGCGAGTTGTTGCTTTTTTCTCCAATTCAGCTATTTCTTCCAGTATTTGTCCATCATCTCTTTTCTGATTGCCACCTCGTCTAGTGTAAAATGTTTTGACAAGAGCTTCCATGCTACGTCGAGCATTTTGGTTGTATCAATGTTCACGTCAATTGCCAGTAAATCTCTTGAGTATTCTTTGGCGTATTTAAGCGTGCGTTCGTCGTATTCAGAAAGGTCGAAACCATTTTCGAGCTTTGTTTTTGCGTTTGCGGCATCGGCATAAAGCCTTATCGTGGTATTCATAATTTCCGAATGATCTTCGCGGGTTTTTTTACCCATTACCTGTCCCTTCAAACGCGACAATGAGCGGAAGGGGTCAATTACAACTTTACTAATGTCGGCATCGCGGCGAAGGAATAGCTGTCCCTCGGTTATGTAGCCAGTATTGTCGGGAATCGCGTGGGTAATGTCGCCACCCGAGAGTGTAGTTACTGCAATAATTGTAATGGAGCCTCCGTCGGGTAGTTGTACCGCTTTTTCGTAAACTTTTGCAAGGTCTGAGTATAGTGAACCGGGCATAGAGTCTTTCGACGGAATTTGATCCATGCGGTTCGAAACAATGGATAATGCATCGGCGAACAGGGTCATATCGGTCAAAAGCACCAGTACTTTTTCGTGTTTTTGTACGGCAAAATATTCGGCCGCGGTAAGTGCCATGTCGGGTACCAAAAGCCTTTCAACCGGTGGGTCTTCGGTGGTATTTACAAACGAAATAATTCGGTCGAGAGCTCCGGCATTGTCAAATACATTTTTGAAAAAGAGGTAGTCGTCGTTGGTAAGTCCCATACCTCCCAGAATAATTTTATCGGCATTGGCACGAAGGGCTACCATGGCCATCACTTCGTTATAGGGCTGATCGGGGTCGGCAAAGAAAGGGATTTTCTGTCCGGTTACCAGCGTATTGTTCAGGTCGATACCCGCTATGCCGGTTGCAATTAGTTCAGAGGGTTGTTTGCGTCGTACAGGATTAACCGATGGCCCGCCAATTTCAACTTCCTGACCTTCAATTGCCGGTCCTCCGTCAATGGGGTTGCCAAAGGCATTGAAAAACCGCCCGGCGAGCTGATCGCTTACTTTCATTACCGGGGCTTTTCCCTGAAAAATTACTTCGGCATTGGTTGGGATTCCTTCGGTTCCACCAAAAACCTGCAGGGTGACTTCGTCGCCAATTATTTTTACCACCTGAGCCAGCTGTCCGTTTATTGTGGCCAATTCTTCATTGCCGATTCCTTCGGCTTTAATGGTAACCGTAGCCTTGGTAAGCTGAATTACTTTTGTATATATTTTTTGAAAAGCTTTAGCCATAACTATATGTTTTTCTTTTTTTCGTCAATAATTCGGTTTACCTTAACGAGATACTGGTTAAATTCATCCGATTTGAATTCGGTAAAGTGCATTTGCTTAATTGGGTTGATAAGCGAACGGAAAAACGTTGCCACTTCGTTAAAGTCGGTAAATTCGAAATCGGTGTTGCATATATCCATAATAATCCGAAGCATGTATTCCATTCGGTCGAGCGGGCAGTTGCGGTCAATATCGTCGTACACCAGTTGCATTAGAAAACAAATATCGAAAAGTTCCGATTTCCAAAATGTTACGTGATAATCAACGGGTACTCCATCATCGCCCAGAATATTGATTTGTTCAGACACTTCAGTACCACGCTGCATAATGGTTTTTGCTTCGTTTATTTTTTCAATCCAGTCTTCCGAGATATTTTTTTTCACCCATTCATGAAACTCGGGATATTCAATGTACTTCGAATAGCTGTCGAGCGGGCTGAATGCCGGGTGTCGTTTGCTGTCGGCACGTTGTTGCTGTAAGCCCCAAAAACAGCGTGCTACTTTTTTAGTCGATTCGGTTACGGGTTCTTTGAAGTTACCACCGGCAGGCGATACTGTTCCGATAAAGGTAACAGAACCTGAATCTCCGTTGTTTAGCTTCACAAACCCTGCACGCGCATAAAAGTTGGCTATAACTGCCGAAAGATCCATGGGGAACGCATCTTGTCCCGGGAGTTCTTCAAGCCGGTTCGACATTTCGCGTAATGCCTGTGCCCAGCGTGAGGTTGAGTCGGCTAGTAGCAATACTTTCAGTCCCATGCTGCGGTAATACTCGGCAATGGTCATAGCTGTGTAAACCGAAGCTTCGCGGGCGGCAACCGGCATATTCGATGTGTTCGCGATAATGCATGTGCGTTCCATAAGTGAACGCCCTGTTTTGGCATCGATAATTTCAGGGAATTCGGTAAATACTTCAACCACCTCGTTGGCACGTTCGCCACAAGCTGCAATAACTACTATGTCGGCTTCACTTTGTTTCGATAAGGTGTGTTGGAATACTGTTTTTCCGGTTCCGAAAGCACCGGGCACAAAACCCGTACCTCCTTCGAGCAGTGGGTTGTAGAAGTCGATAGAACGATAACCCGTTTGGAATAGTTTAAATGGCCTTGGTTTATTATTGTAAGCTTTTATGGGTTTTTTTACCGGCCACTTTTGTATCATATTTACCTGAATATCCTTGTTTTCATCATCGCTTAAAACCGCAATGGTATCCTCAATTTTGTAGTTGTCGGCATCGGCTATGCTTTTTACTGTATAGCTTCCTTTAAAAGTAAAGGGCACCATTATTTTATGAAGCTGATGGTTTTCGGTAACCTGTCCCAGCCAGCTTCCGGCTTCAACTGTATCGCCCGTTTTGGCAATAGGCGTGAAATCCCATTCTTTTTCTTTGTTGAGCGGGTAGGTGTATTCTCCTCGTTTGAGAAAAACGCCGGTCATTTTGTCCAGGTCGTTTTGTAAGCCGTCGTAGTTGCGGGAGAGTATGCCCGGCCCAAGGGTAACCTCAAGCATGTGTGACGCAAATTCAACTTCCTGGCCTACTTTTACTCCCCTTGTGCTTTCGAAAACCTGTACGTAAGTATTTATTCCAACAACCTTAATAACCTCCGACATAAGCTTTGTGTCGCCCACATCGATAAAGGCTATTTCGTTTTGTGCAACGGGACCGTTGGCTTCCACTAATACAAGGTTGGCAATAATTCCTTTTACTATTCCTTTTGTTGCCATATTTTGTTTGTTTTTATTTTTCTTTTTACTAAAAAACCGGCTTTCTGTTTTTATTTAACTTTTACAATGGTGAACTCGTTTGGAAACTCGAATGATTGTTGCAATTTTTCAATCATGTCTCTGAAAACTTTCTGTCCGCTTTCTTTCTCAAGTTTGACCCAACGTGTAAGCATTTGCAATTTAATTAGGTAAATGAATAAATGCTCAATGTCGAAGTAGTGGAAAAATCCTTCCTCTTCGAGCCAGTTCCATTTCAGAAGGTCGATTTTTTGTTCTCTTTCGTATATGTTATCGATTTCGGCAAGCCTTAATACTTCTTCTACCATCGGGAAATCGGGGGCAATGCCAAAGTCACGTGAATTACTGTATCGTATGGCTTCTTCAATTTGTCCGGTGCCAATTATAGATGCTTCGCGGTCGTAATTGTATTTTCTGCAATTTGCCGCGGTAAGAATATTGTTTACCGTTAAGTTGAATTTGAACCAGGCTGCAATGAACTCGTTTTTACAACTAGTCGCATAATCGTAATATAGCGAGGTAAGCTGATTTTCCCAGCTCATGTTCTGAAACAATGGTTTGTCGGCCAAATAATCAGGTATAAATTTTTTGAAGTAGCCCGGTAGTTTTGGGTGTTTGGGAGCATCGGTTTCTTTGAAAAGAAGTAAAATCTCCTGAAAATCGGTTTCATTCAAATTTCCGAGAGGATTAAGGGCTGTTTCAGGGTCGTTCAAAAAATTCAGCAGGTTAATATTGTCGAATTGCATGAAAAAAAATCCTGCGATCTTTTTATCTGAGCTTGACAATTGTTCGTTCAGTTCTGCTTTAAAATCAATCAACGATAAAATCAGTTTCTGATCGTCAAGCTGCAATTCGGGTAATCCTGAAATTAAGTAATAGTATTTTCCCATAATATATTATTCCTTGTTAAAAAGGAGTTCAACCACTTTGGGGCGTAAAAAAGCTTTGAAAAATTCTATGAAGTCGTTTTCGGTGAAGCTTACTTTAAAGCTCCCATCGGCAGGCCCAATCTGAAAACCTGCTTTTATATTGTTGGCCGATTCGATTTTGAGGCCTTTATTTAGAAGTTCTTGTGCTTTTTGCGTGATGAAATTCTCAAGATCTTGCTTGTCGTTGGGCGATACCGCAACGCTTAACTCTTGCTGTGGAGCCCAATTGGTAACCGCACTTAAAATAAGTTGTTGAATAAAGTCTTTGTCGTGAATGGCTTTTTCAATTTCAACAGAATTAATTTGTCCGTTAATCAACATTATTACTTCTTGTTTTAAGGCCTCAATCATTTGTCCCGCTGCAAGCTGGATTTCCGACTTCGTGTTTTTTTCCAACTCCACGGATTTTTTATTGGCCTGGTCGATTATTTTATCGGCTTCAGCTTTTGCCTCTTTTTTGATTTTCTCAGCTTCGGCTTTGGCTTCAGAAATAATTTTTTCGGCCTCGTTGTTGCCTTTCGACACTCCCTCGAGATAGAGTTTTTCAGTAAGTTCTTGTAATTTCTGATCCATATCTTTAATGGTCTTAATAAATTATATTGAAACGCTAAAAATTGCTTAACTTCTAATAAAACTGGCAAAAAAAAAATTGTATTACAGTTCAGAATAATAATTTAAAAAATACGATAGCAATTTAGTAAAACACCTGAATGAAAACAAAATAAAAATGCATGTTTATTGTATCATTTAATAATTTTTACGAATTACTTCCAACTTAATAAATAGGGTAGCCATTCTTTTTTACTATTTTTGAAACATATTTTGCAGATATTAAAATTGATATTTTATGAAATTCATATATCCTTCATTCCTGTGGGCACTTTTTTTAATTATTATTCCAATAATAATTCACATTGTAAATCTCCGGAAACACCGGACCGTTTATTTTTCGAATGTGAATTTATTGAAGCAAGTTAAAAAAGCTACTCGTAAACGTTCCAGAATTAAGGAGTTACTTATTCTTGCATCCCGCATTTTGCTTATCTCGGCCTTGGTGTTTGCTTTTTCAAAGCCTTATATTCCCTCGTCGAATCAGGATTTGCAACATCAACAGGCTAATAATGTGGTAGGCATATATATTGACAATTCGTACAGCATGAATGCCGACGGCCCTGAGGGGCGTGCCATTGAGAGTGCTCGCGAGAAAGCTTATGCTATTGTAAACGGAAGTAGACCCGATACTCGTTTTGTGTTGTTGAATAACAGACTTGATGAACAGCAAAACAGGTTTTATACCTCGTCGGAAATGATGCGATTGATTGGAGAAACCGATGTATCGCATAACTGGACCAACATGAGTACAGTACAGCTTCGTTTTACGACTTTAATGGAAAATTTCCTGGCTGAAACAAATCGTTCGGCTTATTTTATTTCCGATTTTCAGAAGTATTCATCCGATTTCGAAAACTTCAGGGCTGATACGCTTATGGGATATAACTTTTTGCCCGTTCCGGTTAACCGTGTGGCAAACTTATATCTTGATTCATGCTGGTTCGAATCGCCAACACACCATTTGAATCAATCGGAAGTTTTAAGCGTTCGTATTGTAAATAGTTCGGATGTTGATTATTATCAGGCTCCGGTAAATTTTTATTTGAACGATACTTTAAAAGCTCTCACTACAACCGATATTGAAGCCGGTGGTGAAAAAATAGTTTCGCTACAGTATACAAATTTGAGCCCTGGAATGCAACTTGGACGTGTTGAGATTTCAGATTATCCTATTGTTTACGACAATACTCTTTACCTTGCATACAATGTGCAGCTCACACTTAAGGCCTTGCTTATTGAACAGCAAAACAATGCAACTACGCGTTATGTAAATGCTATGTTTTCGAACGATGAGTTTATACAACTCGATGTTGAACGGAGGGATCGTTTACAGATAAGTACGCTTGAGGATTACTCTATAATTTTTATGAATGAACTTGAAAATATTTCGACAGGCTTGGCTGATGAGTTGAATAAATTTGTTCAAAATGGTGGTTCGCTTGCAATTATACCTGGCTACAATGCTGGGGTGGAAAGTTATAACAACTTGTTGAGCATGGTCAATGGTCCTTTGTTTTCGCTTGCCGACACAGTTGAAGTGCCTCTAAGTGATATTCCGTACAATCATTCGTTGTATGCCAATGTGTTTAGCGATCAGAGTCAGAAAGTTGAATTACCACTTGTGAATTATCGTTACCGGTTTTCGAATGTGCAACAATATGGAGGCGGAACTGTACTTTCGTTTGCCGATCAAAGTCTGGCTTTAACATTGAATGAACACCGTGCGGGCAAAGTATATACATTTGCTTTTCCTCTTTCGCTCGGTGAGAATAATTTTTTAGAACACTTGCTGTTTTTCCCTACTATTTACAACATGGTGTTTCAGTCTGCTAATCCACAGCAAATCTATTATGTGCTGGGTGAGCATCAAACATTCGATTTAGCTTTAACTGATAGAGAAGAAGGTTCAAGTTTGATGTTCAGGCATGAACAGTCGGGTACAGAAATAATACCTACAATAGTAAATCAACGTGGAAATAATGTGCGTTTTGCACTCGATAATACATTCGAGTCAGGTTTCTATACCTTAGGTGGCTATGGTGTTGCGTTTAACTACCAGCTCAAAGAATCGGAATTTTCATACTATACCGGAAATGAAATAGTACGTTTTGCTCAGGCTGCAGGAATTGAGAATATAAATTTAATTACTGCAAGTTCCGACAATTTAAGGTCGCGTATTGAAGAAATTGAGAAGGGTAAACAACTCTGGAAATTTTTCATTTTGCTGGCTTTACTGTTTTTAGCTATTGAGGCAGCTGTTATCCGATTTTGGCCCTAGAAATTATTGTTCCTGAACTGAATTTTTCATGTTTTCTATCTCAATTATTCCTTCTGCATTGTTGACGATTATCATATCCTTTATACATACAAATTGCGATATTGAAAACTAAATAATATTACATGTTTTCGAAAAAATAAAGGTATGAATACACAAGATTATATCAGGCGTGAAGAAAAGTATGGTGCACATAACTATCACCCACTGCCGGTAGTGCTTGAACGCGGCGAAGGTGTTTTTGTTTGGGATGTAAAAGGCAATCGCTATTTTGACTTTTTGGCTGCCTATTCGGCAGTAAACCAAGGGCATTGCAATAAACGATTACTTGAAGTTATTCAAAAGCAGGCCGGAACGCTGGCGCTTACTTCTCGGGCGTTTTATAGCAGTAAGCTTGGTGAGTGGGAGGAGTTTATGCACAAGTTGTTTGGATACGACAAGATGCTGCCTATGAACTCGGGAGCCGAAGCAGTTGAAACCGCGCTGAAGCTTGCCCGCAAATGGGCATACAAGGTAAAAGGCATTGCCCGTGAGAAAGCAAAAATTGTGGTATGTAACGGCAATTTCCATGGGCGTACAATTACCATCATTTCCATGTCGACCGATCCTGATTCATACAATGAATACGGTCCTTATACCCCAGGTTTTGTGAGTATTCCCTACAACGATGTAGTTGCATTAGAAGCTGTACTTTGCGACCCCGATGTGGCGGCATTTCTTACTGAACCCATACAAGCCGAAGCCGGTGTGTTTGTTCCCGAAGATGGGTTTTTAAAGGCTGCGCGTGAATTGTGCGACCAGTACAACGTGTTGTTTATTGCCGACGAAATACAAACCGGAATTGCACGTACCGGGAAAATGCTGGCTTGCGATCACGAACAGGTGCGTCCTGATATTCTTATTCTAGGTAAAGCAATTTCGGGTGGAATGTATCCCATCTCGTGTGTGTTGACCAACAACGAAGTGATGCTTACTATAAAGCCCGGCGAACATGGTTCAACCTATGGAGGGAACCCTCTTGCTGCAGCAATTGCAATGGAAGCACTTCAGATTGTACTTGACGAAAAGCTGGCCGAAAATGCTACCCTCATGGGTGAGTATTTCAGAAGTGAGATGAAAAAATTTGATTCTCCGTTTATTGAGGAGGTGAGGGGCAAGGGACTTCTGAATGCCATAAGCATAAGGCCAATTAAAGGGAAACAAGCCTGGGATGTGTGTTTGGCAATGAAAGAGCAGGGTGTTATCGCGAAACCTACTCATGGCGACATTATTAGGTTTACACCACCCCTGATAATCAATGAAGCACAAATGGCCGATGCCATTACACGAATAAAGGAAGCAATGAAAACTTTTGAATAACAAAAAAAGCCCCGCTCTAACAATAAAGAAAAGCAGGGCTTTGTATTTTATTTCATTGATTTAACTCACTAATTCATTCATTACCCGATCTACTTTTTCTTCAGCTTCTTTATTTACTTTGTCAAAGTCTTCTATGTTTTCAAGTTTTGCCTGTACTTCTATGTAAAACTTGATTTTGGGCTCAGTTCCCGAAGGGCGTACTGAAATTTTTGTGCCGTCGGTTGTGAAAAACTGTAATACATCGGAAGTGGTTTTTTGATTAATTTCGGCTTGAGTGCCGGTAATCAAATTTTTCGATATTAAAGTGCTGTAATCTTTTATCACTTCAATTTTTGAACTATCTAATTCGGTAGGATGATTATGACGAAGACGATGCATCATTTCTTGAATTTCAACCGCACCTTTTTGACCTTCGCGTACAATGGCTTTTGTTTTTTCTTTCGAGAAACCGTAATCAAGATATATTGCTTTAAGTAATTCATATAACGATTTTCCTTCATCTTTAGCCATTGCAGCTATTTCGGCCATAAGTACACATGATGCAACCGCATCTTTGTCGCGCACGTAATCGGAAGGCATGAAACCAAAGCTTTCTTCTCCGCCGCCTATATATTTTTTGGTGTCTTCGTTGTCGCGTATTACTTCGGCAATGAATTTGAATCCTGTATAGCAATCGAAATATTCAATATTATTTTGTTTAGCAATTTCGGCTATAAGCTCCGAGGTAACAATTGTTTTCACAATGTATTCATTTCCTTTGAGCTTATCTAATTTTTGATATTGGGTAATGATATAGTACAAAAACAATAACGCAGTTTGATTTCCATTGATAATGATCCAATCACCTTTGTCGTTTTTGGTGCATACGCCAATGCGGTCGGCATCGGGGTCGGTGGCCATTACAATGTCGGCATCGGTTTCAATGGCTTTTTTCATGGCCATTTCCATGGCGGCAGGCTCTTCGGGGTTTGGAGAAACAACAGTTGGGAAATCGCCACTAACCACATCTTGTTCAGGAACATGAATGATGTTTTTGAACCCGGCAGCTTTAAGTGCCCAAGGAACAAGTTTTACAGAAGTACCATGAATAGGGGTGAACACAATTTTCAGATCGCTTTGGCGCTTAACCAATTCGGGGTTAATAATAACCGAAATGGCTTTTTCGATGAATTTTTTATCAAAATCTTCACCAAGCGTGATGATCTTATCGCTGCTTCCGTTCCATTTAATGTCTTCAATTTTAATTTTTTCCACTTTTTCAACTATGCGTTGATCGTGAGGAGCAACTATTTGAGACCCATCGTCCCAGTAGGCCTTGTAACCATTGTATTCTTTAGGATTATGCGAAGCTGTAAGAATGATGCCGCTTTGACAGCCTAATTCTCTGATTGCAAATGAGAGTTCAGGAGTTGGCCTTAAATCGTCGAAAAGATACACGATAAAACCATTGGCTGTGAATATTTTAGCCGCAGCCTCGGCAAATTCACGACTGTTGTTTCGGCAATCGTGGCCAATTGCTACTTTAATTTGGTTGAGGTGTGCAAAGGCTTCGTTTAAATAATTTGAAAGGCCTTGAGTTGCAGCACCCATTGTATAAAGGTTCATGCGATTAGTACCTGCACCCATTATGCCTCTAAGTCCACCGGTTCCAAATTCCAAATCTCTGTAAAAAGAATTTATCAAATCGGTTTTGTCGGTGTTGTTGAGCATAGCTTGCACTTGCTTTCGGGTTTCTGCATCGAAAGTATCACTTAACCAAACTTTTGCTTTTTCCTCAACGGAGGCAAGTAATTCGCTATTTTTCA
>SKHV01000307.1 GCA_007116765.1 Prolixibacteraceae bacterium
GGCATCGGTGGGTACATTGTTATAACGGTAGCGGGTTAGGCGGCGAAACTTAGCGTCTTTATAAAAAGCGTAGCCACCGGCGGTATTTGAAATCAACGAGAAAAAATCTTCGTTGCCAAGGTAATTAATCCACGGATAAGGAGTAGACGGATTGGTAATCACGTACTCGCGGTTTTTGTCGTCAAAATATCCAAACTTCATTGCTTCAGTATTTTTTTTATTATTCTGTTATTAAGGTTATAGTTGCTTGTCTTCCTGTATTCTCCGGTTGTTTAATTCAATGGTTATTTCGTCGAGTTTATTCTGATCAAGAGGATAAATTACCATCAAAACAGCTGCAACAATAGCTATTAATGAAGGAATCCAGCTCATAAGCATAATAATGCCCGGTATAGCTCCTTCGATAGCTGCAGCCGATTGCCCACTGTAGTTAAATGCTGCCAGTACAAAACCAATAATTGCACCTGCCACTCCGCCCCCGAATTTTGTAGAGAACGATCCTGCTGAGTAAACGAGTCCGGTTGCACGACGTCCGTTTTTGAATTCAGAGTAGTCGGCTGCATCGCCCAGCATAGCAAAGAACAGGGTGGGGAATATGGCTGCTGCAAATTCAGAAATAATTCCTATTGTGAAAATTGCATATACATCGCCGGGGCCACAAAATACAAACAGGGCATTTACTGCAGCTGAAAAAATCAGTGCATAAATAAATAGTTTACGTTTGCCCAGCCAGCGTCCCAAATATGCCGTAGCCATTGCTCCACCAATGGAGGCAATCATTAGCGCTACCATATATGAGGCCGAAAGCAACTGATTGTGGAGGTAATGCGTAAAGTATATGACTACAATACCTTGTTTTATTCCGTTGTAAGTACAGAAAAGTAAGCCTACAATCAGCAGAATAATCCAGGGTTTATTGTTTATTAAATCTTTTAGGTCGTTCAGTAGGTTTGTTTTTTGTGTTTTTGGAGGATAAACCCGCTCTTTTGTGGAGAAAAAAGTAATAATTAGCGAAATTGAAAGTAAAACCGACATTACATATAAGGCATAGCTGTAGCCTCTTTTTTGATCCACAATGGAAATTCTCGATTCATCGATTCCTGCCTCCCCGGTAATCACAAAAGAATATTCTTTATTGGCTTCCATCGAAAAGCTTTTTCCTTTGGTTGGGGTGTTATCAACCACATCGTGCATGCTTGGGCCGGCCCAAACAAAATCGGCAAAACCATCTACCGTTTTGATGTTTGCATTTTCAATATTATGAGGTGTTGAAACAGTCACTTCATACCTTTCTTCGGCAAGTTGATTGATTTCGATGGATGGATTAATGTTCCCGAAATGAGCCACAAGAAACAGCAGTGCACCCTGCACCAGCATGCCTCCTGTAAAGGCACCCACCAGTCGGTACGAACCTATGCTTGTGCGTTCTTTGTTATCACCCGTCATTACGGCCATTAAGGCACCGTAGGGAATATTATTGGCTGTATAAACCAGTGTGAATATAATGTAGGTAGTGTAGGCGTAAATTATTTTTCCAGTTGGGTTGAGGTCGGGACTTGTGAAAAGTAATGATAAAAGTACCCCTAGCGGAATTGCAGTCCATAAAATCCATGGACGAAATTTGCCGTATTTGGAACGGGTTCGGTCACCAATTATTCCCATTACAATGTCGCTTATTCCATCGCTCGATCTAGCAATAAGCATCAATAGCCCAACGGCTGCCGGGTTTAACCCGAATACATCGGTGTAGAAAATAAACAGAAAAGTAGAAACACCCCTCCAGGCTATATTGGCCGCACCATCGCCAAGGGCATAGCCTATTTTCTCGCGTACTTTTAGTTTTTGAATAATCTGGTTCATACCTTTTAAGTGTAGATTTAGAAATAGGATTGCTATGGTTTATATCGTAAAATCGAATCGTTCGGTTTTTGTTTTTTCATATACTTCACGGCTGAAGGCGAAAAGCTGAGCCGCTTTGTGTTTCACTCCTGTTTGTTTTTCATCAAGAGGAATGATGTATTTCATTTGCAATACTTTCTTTCTGAAGTTGCGCCTGTCGAAACGGGTACCCAAAATTTCCTCGTACAAGCGTTGCATTTGCGAGATTGTAAATTTTTCGGGCAAAAGTTCAAAGCCAATAGGCTGGTTGCGCAGCTTGTCTCTTAAACTGTCTAAAGCCTTATCCAGTATTTTTTTATGGTCGAAACCTAATTCCGGTAAATCATCTATGGCAAACCATTTAACATTTCTGTCGCTCAGCGAAAGCTTAACCTTCGTATTGTCGATTAGAGAATAATACCCAACAGTTACTACTCGACTTTTGAAATGTTTATTGTGATGCTTGTGCCACAACTTATCTTTTTCGTTTTTGATTCGGTTTTCGTCACCAAAAGTATAGAATTGTTCGAGGTAGATGTCTTCTATTCCCGAAATCTTTCTCAGAATTCGCGCAGCAGCAGTATCCATATCTTCGTCTTCGTAAATATGGTAACCTACAAGTGTCCAGTCGTCAATAAGCACTTGCTTCGAGTCCTTGTCAATAAGTTTGCGTTCAACTAGTAGCACATTGAGTTGCTTAAAGTCGAATCCAAAAATGACACAGTCTATCGATATATTCGGAATTATTTTTGACATGAAAGTAATTTAGTGTGTATTTTTTACACAGTGCAAATATAAAAAAAATGATGAAGTCGCAATATAAATAAATTGTGTGGAAAAAATATTTTGTATTTCATGGAATTTGTGACAAATACATGATAGATAGAATCTTTTTTTTTGTTAAAAAGTAAAACCCAAGAGTATATTGCAAAATGATTTTTGAAATGTATATTTTTATTGTCTGAATTATACTCATATTGAGTGGCAGATATGCAGAAAAATCAACGCATTAAAACAAGAATGTAAAAATGATTATTCGTGAAATAAATATTGAAGAAATTGATAAGGCAGTGAATGTGCTTAATCATGTTCCCGAGTTCGATTCGCTTTTTTATTCAGTAGCGATTCGTGAAAAACTTAAAGGAAAAGAAACCATTATTTTACTTGCTGAATATGCAGGTAAGCCTGTAGCTTGTAAAATAGCATACAACAGGTTTTTCGACGGGTCGATATATTCATGGCTGGGTGGCGTGTTACCTCCTTATCGTAATCAGTGTATTGCAAAAGGTTTGCTTGATGAATTGGAAGCACTAGCACAAAAACGTTTTTTTACATCAATACGTTTTAAAACCCGCAACCGGCATGTTGGCATGTTGCAATTTGCCTTGAAGAATGGATTTATGATTACCGGATTTGAAGGTCGGGAACCAAAAACCGAATCGCGCATAATGCTTGAAAAATCTTTTAAGAAAGCTTTGTATGCTTAAAGAATTAGCTGTTAAGCACACAAGTTGTTAAGTAGTAAAAAATGGAATATGAAAACAATACAACAGCTTACTTGCGAAAATTGTAATTTTGATTTCAATGAGGATGACTTGCAGCGTAACTGTAGCAATTGTTTTGCTTGTTGTTCGTGTATTATATATACATGCCCAAATTGTAAACACGAGATAATAGTACGACCGATAAAAAGTTGAATTGATTTGCTCAAAAGTCAATGTTTTTTGTTAAAAAAACAGCCTGTTCGATATTGATTATACAATTTATAGCATTTCAATAATGATTGCTTATTGAAATTTTTATTGTTTTTATGTGCTGAAAATTTACAGATTATCATTTTTTATGTTTTTTTTGTGTTGAATTATTATCGGGGTGGAAATGCTCCGTCAAAAACTTAACAACTAACAAAAATATTATGTACAAATTGAAGATGTTCAGGCTGTGCCGAATTGTAATGGTTGCGGCATTTTTAGTTATTTCAAATTTGCTTTTTTCACAAGCTGACAAAAATTTCGATGTTAATTTTTATGGATTTATGCGTGTTGATGCCTATATGGACACTTATAAAGGACAGGATTTAGGGCACGATATTTTTTATTTGCTTCCACAATATGCTAAAGTAGGCGATGTTGAATTGAATCAGCAGTTGAGTTCAAACATATCGGCCATTGCTTCACGACTTGGAGTCAGAATTAGCAGTGGTGATGTTTTTAATGCAAAACTGACAGGTGTTTTGGAATTCGATTTTGCAGGTAACCTGCGTACCGACCCCACTATGTTTCGTATACGTCAGGCATTTTCCATGCTCTCATGGGAAAAAAGCTCATTGTTAATGGGGCAAACCTGGCATCCTTTTTTTGGTGCTCCTCACATGCCAGTTGTGGCCGGTCTGAACACCGGCGCTCCTTTTCATGCGTTTAACCGTTCGCCTATGTTAAAATACAAGCATAATTTGAATACATTATCATTAACTGTTGCTGCTGTTTCAGAAATGCAATATTTTACCATGGGAGTTGATGATGTTTTTTTTAGAAACAACAAAATACCTCGCAACACAGGCAACCATGCCAAACGCAATGGTATAGTACCTGAGCTAGTTTTAACTGCCGATTGGGCTAAGGAGGGAAAACTTTTTGCAGGAGCAGGAATTCAGCATAAAATTATTAAACCCCGTATGGTGGTTGAGAATGCAATGGGTGTATTTGCTCAGGCCGACGAATTTTTGTCGAGCACCGGTTTTGTGGGCTATGCCCGTTTTAAAGGATCTAAGCTTTCCCTTTTGTTTAAAGGTTATTTTGGGGAGAATATGTCGCATTTGGTTATGCCCGGTGGATATGGAGTTGCAAATTATGATCCCACAAC
>SKHV01000038.1 GCA_007116765.1 Prolixibacteraceae bacterium
GCACCTGAAATCGTATACGATTTGCCAAGAAGAATCTTTTGTGTACCAGCTCCATAGCCAGCTCCACCTTTAATAAAAAGCTGAGCATTCACGCTATTTATCAATCCTGATAAAATTATACATGCTGTAAGAAGAAATAGATTTTTTTTCATGTTATTCTAATTAGTTTATTTTTTTTGAAATCTGCGTTATTCAAAAATATGAAATTCGAGTTGAATATTCATCGCTAAACCTATATTATTTATCTGTTCTTGTTGTAAAAATCATTTACTATTAGTTCTTAATGTACATTTTATTGAAGTGCAAAGTTGGCATTTATAATCAAGTTTGCGTATGTTTTTTCCTAGCCCTATTAAACCGCTTACCGACTTTACAGGTAACATAAGCGCGCTTGAAGTTACATTAATGCCACAATTATTCTTAGCTAAAACTGAAAATAGTTTATGTTGCTCAGAAACCGGCCAGCCGCAATATCCGGGGCTAAAACGGTTGCTTACTTTTATCTGTGATTTTATCAACTCGCTTTCGATGTAATCATGAAAATAATCCACAAGCGATTCGACAAGTTCTGAACCAATTAAATCGGTAATTAGTCCTTCGAGCGATTCGTTATTTCTCATTTGCTGCTTAGCCAGCAGTTCTACATCGTGGCCTATTGTGCATGCAAAAACAACAATCGATTCGCTTTTTTTCAGGAATGAAGTTACAATTTTACCGGTGTTGAACACTTCGTCGTTTAAACCAAGCTGCCGGTTTGTCAAATCAATTTCCGGATTATCTACAATAGTGAACCCTATGCACGGACGTGCAAGTAACTTACAACCTTCAATTGATTGTTCAATCAAAGCCCGCAAATACTCATCGGCATCGGGTTTAGTCATGCCCATACCTTTAAGTATGTTTTCCGAACTGATATTGAGCAGTCCCACATCAGACGAAAACTTACGGGGCAAATCGGCAAGTAACATAATTTCTTAATAGTTAAGACTGTTTATGCAACCATTGAATTTAACAGTACCACTGCTTTTTGTGGGTCGGGCGAGTAGGCATCTGCTCCAATTTCATTCTTGAAATCTTCGCTAACCGGTGCACCACCTATTACAAGCTTTACTCCCGGGCAATCGCGTTTTATATCGGCTACAATATTCTTCATGCTCTCCATGGTAGTGGTAAGCAATGCCGAAAGCCCTACAATTGCCCCCGGATTATCGTTTATTGCCTGAATAAATTTTGCCGATTTCACATCAACACCCAGGTCAATCACTTCCCAACCGGCTCCTTCAACAATCATAGCAACCAGGTTTTTACCAATGTCGTGCAAATCGCCGGCAACGGTTCCTATAATGAACTTCCCTTTGCGTTTCACTTCGCCTGAGCTGAAGAAAGGCTTCAAATGTTCCATAGCCGCCCCCATTGCTTTTGCGGAAATAAGCATTTGGGGAACAAATATTTTCTTTTGCGAGAATTTTTCGCCTACTCTGTCCATTGCCGATATAAGTGCATCGTTCAATATGTCAATAGGCTTAACACCCATTTCCAGTGCATGCTTTGTGTACTCATCTGCACCGTCCTCGCCTTTCATGGCCGGTGGGTAAGGTGCTGCTTTATTCACTTTTCCAAACTCAACACATGTTGCAATTTTGTTGATAATTTCTTCCTGATTCATATTTTTTTATTTATGAATTGTGTTGAAAATTTCACGAATATGTTCGGGTGTTGTACCACAGCAACCACCAATAATATTTGCCCCGGCATCCAGCAAATTGCTTATAAGAGCTGCCATCTGTTCAGGTGTTTCCAAAAACCGTGTTTCGCCGTCTTTGAAAACAGGAGCTCCGGCATTGGCGTGTATTAAAAGTGGGATATCGGGATTTGCAGCACGAATTTCTTTTGCAATTCCAATCATATTCTCCATTCCGTTACCGCAATTTGCACCAATAATCGATGCACCTGCATCAACCATTGTTGCGACCATATCGGAAGGTGTAACACCCATCATTGTAAAAAATTCACCCTCAGGCGATTTTTCGAAAGTCATGGTACAAATTATTTCACAACTTGTGTTATCGGCTGCTGCTGTAACTGCTGCGCGAGCCTCTTCAATGTCCGACATGGTTTCAATCACAAGCGCATCGGCTCCACCTTCGGCAAGTGCTATGGCCTGAGCCTTGAATGCACCGCAAAGCTCTTTATAGGTTACATCGCCCATTACCAGCATTTTACCGGTAGGTCCAATTGAGCCAAGCACATGCTTTTCGCTACCGGCTGCACGGCGCGATATTTCGGCTGCGGCTTTGTTTATTTCGTGTACCTGCTTGTCGAGCCCATAGTGTACAAGCTTAAATGCATTGCCTCCAAAGCTGTTTGTTTCAACCATATCGGAACCGGCATCGATATAGCTTTGTGCAATTGAAAGTATTTTTTCGGGATGCTTCAAATTCCATGATTCAGGGCATTCTCCGGGCTGTAATCCCATATTTTGCAAAAAGGTACCCCAGGCACCGTCGGATATCAATACCTGACCCTCTGCAATTTTTTCGGCAATACTTTTTCTCATAGCTATATTTGTTATTCGTAGTTTTAGCCTCAATTATTCATAAAAAAGGGGAGTTTGTTACCTAAAAATTGCTGAAGTATCAGTATTTTTAGGATGTACAACAACAAACATCCCTTAGCAATGTTAGAAAAAAAAATGAAATAAACCAAAAACATTTGACCTTTTTCCGGTAGCTGAAAAAAGTTTGAGCTAAACTATACCGGGGAGCAAATCAGCAGTGATGACGGATTACTTTTATTGCGTGAGGTGGAAAACCAAATCGGGCTTATGGAGGGTTTAAGTGCCTGTATTAGAGATGGGAGGGATTTCCGTTGCATTAACTATTCGTCTGGTGCTATATGGACAACCGTTTTCATTCGTCAAAACTTTTACTATCAATGGTGACTCATTGAACTCGCATCTAAGTCATCAGCAGTTTTAGCTTGCGTACTAATCATGCTCGGTTCACTTGCTGGTAAAAATCAAAACCGAAAGCCCATTTATGAAAAATGAAACACCCGAAGGTCTGAAATATCCTTCGGTTTTGACAAATCGAATTCAGATATACAGGGCTTGTTTTCGATTAAAGGCAAGCTATTTCGAGAAAAAACAGTGCAGTATATTTCGCAAATTTACCCTACATCTTACGCAAATTATTAAGTTAATTGTAAAAGTAACTTTACTTTTACTCTATTTAAAAATTATTTATATGAAGGTTTTAATTGTATTGTTGATAAAAGTACTTTTGGTATGCAGCCTTATTTCAGAAGCTCAACATGACTATGGAAAAGCGCTACATCTTTCTACACGTTTTTTAGGAGCACAACGCAGTGGAGATACAAAATCATGGATTTTGCCTGAAGGGACTGGAGGTGGTTTTTTGAATGATGGGGAAGCTGTAGGTCTTGATCTTTCTGGAGGATGGCATGATTGTGGCGACTATATAAAATTTCATGTTACCGGTCCCTATGCAGCTTTATTGTATCTATATGGTTATGATAAGTGGCCTGAGGTCTATGAAGATAACTATTCCCAAGACTATTCTAAAGCACCAGAAAATGGAATTCCTGATGTTTTAGACGAGGTAAAAGTTCAGACCGATTACTTAATTAATTGCGTTGGTGATGGCATTATTTACTGGCAAGTAGGTGATAACCGCGATCATAATGGTTTTAACGAACCTATTACTCAATCGGGTTTAAAACTATATGATAATTCCAATGTGCGTCCTGTTTACGAGGCTACACAAGGTAAGTCTAATGCATTGGGTACAGGTGCTGCAGCATTGGCTTTAATGTCAATTCTTTATGAACAATTCGATAGCATATATGCAGACAAATGCTTGAATGCCGCCATTGCTTATTATGAAATAGCAAATACTAATTCTGAAACTACAGCAGATGCTAGAGAAGAGTCTTACTCTTGGATGCTTCAATGGTCTGATTATTATGATGAATTGGGCGTAGGAGCAATTATGTTATATCGAGCCACTGGAGACTCTAGTTATTTAGATGATGCTATTCAATTTGCTGAAAATGCAGATGCGTATCGTAATTTTAGCTATGGGCATATTGATCAACTGCTATTCTATGAACTTTATAAGGTAACCGATGACAGTCAATTTCTTGATAAAATAAGTACCTACTTAGCTTCTTTATTTTTAAAAATGCAGCCTTGCGGATATGTTCATTTAACCAATTGGGGGTCATTAAGGGATGCAGGTAATGCAGCTTTGCTGGCAGCTCTTTATCATTTTGAGACGGGAGATTCAGACGCCTATACTTTTGCAAAAAGCAATATAGATTTTATTTTAGGTTCACATGATGGCATTAGTGAAGATGCTCCTTCAGGCTTCTCTTTTCTAGTTGGCTATAACGAATTGGGAGGAGGTTATCCAAAATATCCGCACCATGCTGCTGCATTTGGTAAAAGCAGCAATGCCTGGACACACTTCACTAATGAACGCAATAATCCGGGTTCTGTACCTTTTGCGTTTGAACTATCTGGAGGTTTAGCAGGTGGTCCTGAAAAACCATGTAGCCAATTTGAAGATAATATTGGAAATTATATTTCAAGTGAATACTGTATTTATTATAATGCTGCATTTAATAGTGCCTTGGCATATATTCACTTAATAGAACAGCAAAACACTTCAGCGGTAAAACAAAATAAAAATATAA
>SKHV01000453.1 GCA_007116765.1 Prolixibacteraceae bacterium
CAGCGGAGAAAAACAAAGTGTGGGGAAAGTTAAATTCTGGATGGAAAGCCAGAAAGAAGATAACTGGAACCTTACCGGTTCTGATGTATGGACAGCAGATTTTACCGGATTCAATAAGCCGGGAAATTATCGCCTTGTTATTGAAGGTATTGGCGCTAGTCAGGACTTCGAAGTCAGAGACGATATTTACCGCTTACCCTATAAAATTGCCATATTGGGTTACTATTACATGCGCATCGGTGAGGACAGGATGGATATGGTTCCGATACCTAGGTACCCCTTATGGATACAGGACGTTGATCCTCCCAATACAAAAATTATTGTGACGAATATGCATCCGTATCATCCCGAGTGGAGTACTTTTTCCAGAGGAGATGTCTGGGATCGTCCGGAAGACTGGGAGTCCTATGTAAAAGAGGGACGCCCCACAAATCCCAATGCAATCGGCGGCCACAGCGACGCACTTGACTGGGATCGCCACCTTGGGCATGTTGTAAATGTGTATGATTTGTTACTTGCTTATATTATGAGTGACGGCACCTTAGATGACGATAATTTAAGAATTGCGGAGAGCGGGAACGGTATTCCTGATATTCTGGATGAAGCCCGAAATGAAGTCGATTTTTGGCTTAATCTACGTTACCGTGGCGGTTATTCTCATGGCCTTACAAATCCCGATGGAAACAACATACTATACCAGGCAGGTAATACGGTAATGGCAGCTTGGGCAAATGCGCTTAACAGTGCTATGATGAGCTATTGTTTCCTGATATCCGGCCACGACGACCTTTCAAAAGCCTATAGAGATTCGGCCATAGCTGCTTACAATTTTGCCGAAGCGTCACCAAATCCGATGCTCAACGAAACAGTTAGCGGAATAAGGGGAAGGGATTTTAAAATGATGACTGCTGCATATCTTTATAATATAACCGGTGACACAAAGTATGAAGATGTGCTGAAAAAAGAAAGTGTGGTTTCTGATCATGATTCTGAAATACATCAACGTGATTCACATAATCAGCTTTGGGGCACAGCTGCTTATTTGCTCACTAAGCAAGCTGTTAACTACCCGGATCTGTTTGAAAACATGAAATCATCCATTATAGCCGAAGCTAAAAATAAAGAAGCAGGTTTTGTAAACAAACGCCCATCGCGCCGGGGATATGCTCCGGAACAGTCTTGGTGGCAGACGGCTCAGGATATGCACAGAACGATACTTGCTCATGCCGTTACTGACGATCACGAACTAAAAACAAGTTTTCTTGATGCCCTGCTGCTGGAGGCCGACTGGGGTCTTGGGCGGAATCCGCTCAACAAAATACAAATGACCACCGCAACTACTGAGCTTGCTGAAAAACGAAGCTTTGAGAATATTTATACTTCGGGACGTAACGATGGCGCCCCGGGGTTACATCCGGGCCATACACCATATATGAATACAGAGAGCTGGGGCGGTAACATGGTTGGGAGCAATCCCGGAATTGTTTTCGATAGGTTTTATTATCCCATGATTGATAACTGGCCGCATGCAGAGAAATATATTAATACCAGGTTTATCTGGACCCATTCGGAATTTACCCCGCGTCAGACCATGAGAGGGAAGGCCTTGTTGTATGCTTATTTGTATGGACTTTACAAAAACAATAAACTAAAATAACGATATTGTAGAATGAAACCAAAAATAACCGTAATAGGTAGTTTAAATACCGATATGATTTGCCGAGTGCCTTCAATTCCCCGACCGGGCGAAACCCTTATGGGAACCGACTTTTTCATAGTGCAGGGCGGTAAGGGAGCAAACCAGGCCGTAGCAGCAGCACGTGCAGGTGGCGATGTAACGTTCATAGCCTGTGTGGGCAACGATGCTTTTGGACAACAAGCCATTGAGGCGTATCAAAAAGATGAGATCAACACGTCGTGCATACAAAGAATCGATGGCGTTGCAACCGGGGTTGCACTTATCAATGTGGCCGATTCGGGCGAGAACAGCATTGCCGTTGCCCCGGGAGCCAATGCACATTTAACGCCCGATAAAGTGGAAGGGTATAGGGATGTAATCCTTGCTTCAGATATAGTGCTCATGCAGCTCGAAATTCCTATTGAAACGGTAGCCTATGTTGCCGGCATTGCTCATGAAGCAGGTATTCCGGTGGTGCTGAACCCTGCCCCGGCAAGGGAAATCGATAAAGAAGTAATGAAACTCCTTACTTTGGTAACACCCAATGAACACGAAGCGAGTTTACTTTCGGGTTGCTGGCCCGAGGCACGAGATGTAAGAGAAAGCGCACTGGAAATCCAAAAACAAGGTGTTCAATCGGTAATTGTAACAACCGGAAGTAAAGGGGCCTATTACTTTGATGGTAAAAACAATGGCGTGATTGAAGGTATTAAAGTGAAAGCAGTTGATACAACTGCTGCCGGAGATACCTTTAATGGGTATTTGGTAGTAGAGTTGGCAAAAGGAAAAAACCTGAAAGAAGCCATTGAAACAGCGAATAAGGCAGCGGCTATTTCGGTAACCAAAATGGGGGCACAGCCTTCAATACCATACATAAATGAATTAACTTAACTTAACTTTAAAATACATAACAATGAAGAAATTGCTTATTTTACTATTGTCGTTAATGCTTCTGATTAATGTTGCAGCTCAGGTGAAAATTATTTTCGACACCGATTTTGGCGGCGATGCCGACGACCTTGGCGCATTGGCTATGTTGCACGGTTTTGTGAACAACAGCGAATGCGATTTGCTGGCCGTAATGCTTTGGACAAACGAGAAATATGCAGTGCCGGCAGTCGATGCCATTAACCGCTATTACGGTAATCCAAACGTGCCAATAGGGGTCAGGGCAGGGGGGACTTATGTGAGCGAAACTACTCATAACAAAATACTGGCCGATAACTTTCCGCATAAGTTAAAATATGAAGATGTGCTTTCAACTACAGAACTATATAGGAAGGTGTTGGCTGAGAATGATGATAACAGCGTTGTGCTGGTTACAGTAGGTCCTTTGCTGAATATTAAATTGTTGCTTGAATCGGGGCCTTGCGATTATTCTCCCTTAACGGGAAAAGAATTGCTACACCAAAAAGTGAAAGAAATGGTGGTGATGGGTGGTCAATTTCCAAGTGGTGATTGGGAGTGGAATTTTAACGGTGGAATGCCCGGTGTAACAAAATTTGTTTTTGAGCAGATAGACCTCCCCGTGGTGTTTTCGGGCTATGAAATAGGTGTAAAAATCAAAACCGGTGATGTGTTTAACGAAATTAATAAAAATCACCCATTGTACATTGGCTATTATCACTTTAGCGAACATGCTTCGTGGATGAGCGATTATTTCGTTGAAGGAAGGATTACTGCAAATTCAACTTACGACCAAACTGCAGTATTGTATGCTGTACGTGGCGGCCTGGGCGAATGGTGGGAGAAAGTTGAAGGTGGTTATAACAAATCCGACAACGATGGTGGCAATGTGTGGGTCGAAGGCGTAAAAACCAATCATTCATACCTTAAGCTAATTGCCGAACCCGGCGATATGGCTGATTTAATTGATTCGTTAATGCTGCATGATTTAATAATTGAATAAAAACACACTGATGCAATTTGCTATGTCTTTTGCGGCTGATAAAAAACAATAATATGAGGGCTTTAAAAAATATTATAGGAGGGTTGGTTGCAATTTTTACATTATTCGTTAATCAATATTCGTATGCTCAAATGCTAACCGTTAGTGATAACAACCAGTACATTCAGTATGCTGAAGGAAAACCCTTTTTCTGGTTGGGCGACACAGCTTGGGAATTGTTTCACCGTTTGAATCGTGAAGATGCAAAGATGTACCTCGAAGATCGTGCAGACAAAGGTTTTACTGTTATTCAGGCTGTTGTATTGGCCGAAATGTCCGGGCTGTCAGAACCAAATGCCTACGGTCACTTGCCTTTAATTGACCGCGACCCTGCACAACCCAACGAAGCTTATTTTGAGCATGTAGATTTTATTGTTGATTATGCTGCCAAGCTGGGGCTCTTTGTGGGTATGCTGCCTACATGGGGAGATAAAGTGACCAATAAAAACGGTGGTGAGCCTGTGATTTTTAATCCTGAAAATGCTAAATCATTTGGGGAATTTCTTGGGAAACGCTATAAGGAAATGCCAATTGTCTGGATTTTAGGTGGCGACCGTAATATTCATAACGATTATGAGCTTGAAGTATGGCGTGCAATGGCAAATGGCTTAAAAGCAGGTGATGGTGGTAATCATCTAATTACTTATCATCCGCGAGGTGCATCTTCATCTCACGAAATGGTGCACAATGAATCATGGCTCGATTTTAACGTGTATCAAAGTGGTCATTCAAACCGTTACACACAGGTTTACCGTTATGCCGAAACCTTGCTTGATATTGAGCCTCGTAAGCCTTTTTTCGATGCTGAACCGGCATACGAGGATATTGCCATTGAGTTTTGGAAATACATCGACTGGAGCAAACCGTTGATAGTGCCGGCCAATGTACTTGATGACGACTACCTGATTGTAGAAAAAGGACACTTTCAACAAGGCTTTTTTACCGACCACGATGTAAGGGTTCATGCATACTGGAATATTCTTTCGGGTGCGTGTGGGTACACTTATGGCACCAATGCCATTTGGCAAATGTTCGAAAAGAAGGGGCGTTTTGCCATTCCTGCCCTAAGCGACTGGCGCGATG
>SKHV01000113.1 GCA_007116765.1 Prolixibacteraceae bacterium
CACTTATTGTAGTTGACGGACAAAGAATGGGTACTAGCATAAATGTGCTCGAGAATATGAACCCGGCCGAAGTTGCGTCAATTAAAGTAAGTACTAACTTTGCCGACATTCAGCAATATTCGGGAGTAAACTCGGTAGGTGTAATCGAAATTAAAACCCACGGAACCAACAGCGATTCTTTTCAACAAAAAAATGAAAACGAAGAGCAACAACAAAGCTTTAAGCTAACTGACGTTGACCACAATATTGCGAAATACCAAACCACACTTTTGTGGAATCCCGACATTGATTTTCTCAATAAAGAAAGCATTGAAATAAAAGTCCCCTTAAGCCAAATCCAATCCAATTTTAGTGTAATTCTTGATATTACCACTGTAGATGGAATTACTTTTCGCGAAACAAAAACGTTTTCAACAGTAACAAAAAAATAAATTCAGAAGAATAACTCGACTAGCTCCCTTGTCTTTGATTGCTCAATGGTTAGAGAGTTAATTTTTCCCTCTAGCTGCTCAATACTGTGACAAGTGCCGGTGAGTAATGCTTTTAATTGGCTGATTAACTTCACCGATAGGGCTTCGGAAATGATTTCGATATCTTTAATAATCCCCTTTTCAACCTCTACTGAAATTGAATGCTCCCGGGTTTGTTTTTCGAAACAATAATTGGGCGAATATCCATAATTCCACTCCCATGTATCGTATTTCTCTTGTTTTAATTGCTGAATATGCTTTAAGTCGTTTACTGAAAACACATACAAATTATTACCACTATTCAACTGAAGAATATACTGCAGCAGTATATTTTCAAACTCACCTATTGCCATGGGCTTAGGTAAAAAATCGGCAATATTGGCAACCTTACTCCGAACCGACTGAATTGCTTTTCCGGTAAATGTACCGGAGTTGTTTTTTAATGCTAGCGATAAATTGTTTTTATCGGCACTAAAAAGCAAGGTTCCATGGCTCAATATCCGGTTTCGGAAAACATGTTGAGCGTGCCCCGATACTTTGAATTCGTGAATAAAAATGTCATTTCTTTTTGAAATTTGGGCATCGACACCTATACTTCTCAGCAATTCAACAATAGGCTCGTTAAACTTTCTGAATGAAACTTTAGAAGTATCGGGTACGGTTTGGTGAAAAGAAAAATTCAAGTTTCCCAAATCGTGATAAACTGCACCCCCACCCGACAAGCGCCTCACCACATGCACATTGTTTTTATTCACGTACATTGGGTTGACTTCGGCCATTGCATTTTGGTGTTTACCTAGCACCACCGCAGGTTCGTTCCGGTATAAAAAGAATATATCCTCTTCGAAATTTCGAAAAAGATATTCTTCGGCTGCCAGATTAAATGTGGCAGAAGTTTCTTCAGAGATAATACAAAGCATCCCGGTTTTTTGGTTTCAGGTTAAAAAAATTGCACCGGTTTTTTTTCAATATCGGTTAGAAGGTTATTTGCCAAACGACTGGCACCCAAACGAAATAAATCCGGACTAAGCCACTCGTCACCCAAAACATGTTTCACGATAGACACATACATTAGTGCATCTTCTGAAGTAGAAATGCCTCCGGCGGCTTTAAAACCTATCTTTTCGCCAGTTTGTTCATAGTGCCAGGCAATAGCTGTGCACATCACATACGCAGCCAGTGGTGTTGCTGCCGGGTTCATTTTACCGGTTGAAGTTTTAATGAAATCGGCTCCTGCATTAATTGCAAGTACCGAAGCTTTCCATATTTGTTCGGGCGTAACCAATGCACCGGTTTCAAGAATAACTTTGAGATGCGACTTGCCCATTATGCTTTTAATTGCAGCAATATCGTCGTGTGCTTGTTGGTATTTTTCATCCATAAATAAACTAAGAGCCAGCACAATATCAATTTCGTCGGCTCCTGCTTCTAGTGCCATTTTGGTTTCTTCAACCTTAACCGGGGTAAAAGTCATTGACGAAGGAAAACCTCCCGACACTGAAGCGATGTTTACGTCGGGCTTATCAAGGGTTTGCTCTACGGCATTTACCATATTGGGATACACACATATAGCTGCTACGTTAGGCATATCGGGAAAACTGTCGGGAAAACTATTGACTTTTTCGGTAAACTTCCTCACTGAAGTTTCAGTATCGGTTGAGTTAAGAGTAGTAAGATCGATTAATGAAAAAGCCAACTTTTTATATTCATTGGAATTGTATACAGTTTTAGCATCCTGAGCAATTTGTTCAAGCTCTTTGTCTATAGCCTCAGCATCGAATTGAATTTTTTCCTGACTCATAATATTTCGAATTGAATTTTACATCATTTAATAGTTAAAAGAAGCGGTGAATTTTTGAACAAAACTTTATCATCTCAACCGAAATGTTAAAATTTAAGAAAATACGCTTAAATACTATCATTTTAATCTTAAAGTACTTAAATTTGTATAATTTCAATTTACACCCTTATTTTTTCCCTCCTTTTAATTATTCCAACCCCGCAGGTATACCCGGCGGGGTTCTTTCTTTTATTGTTTTATCATATCACTTATTTCATTTCTGATTTGGCTCCAGATTGCTTCATCCATTCGGGCACCATACACGTTTACCACGTATCCAGCCACAAGCGAAGCTATGGTACCACAAGTTTTAAGTGAATAGTTTTGTGCAAAACCATATAGAAATCCGGCTGCATATAAATCTCCTGCACCGGTTGTATCTACACATTTCTTTCCAATAATTCCAATATGCTCCTCATGGTCGGCATGTTTTATTAACGAACCAGTTTTGCCTGTTTTAACCACTGCGATATCACAAATTTTTGAGAGAAGCCTTATAGCTTCCTCTGGTTCTTTTCCTGTAAAAGCTTTAGCTTCTTCTTCGTTTGCAAAAATAATATCGACATAAGGCTCAAGCACCTCGTTCAGGAAGTCGATATTGTCTTCAACCACATTGTAGCTTGCCAAATCGAGTGCAATTGTTAATCCTGCTTTTCGTGCCATTTCGAGTGCTTTCCGAACCAGATCGTGGTTTTGTACTAAATAACCTTCGATGTAGGCAATATCATAGTCGCGAAAAAGGTCAATGGTCAATTCATCGGCAACCATTTCGATTGCAGCACCCAAGCAAGTGGCAAAAGTACGTTCCGAATCGGGTGTAACTAAAGCCATTGCCACTCCGGTTGGAGTAGTCTCCGATTTAAAAAGCATAGGATTAGCTCCGTTTTTTTCTAATTCGAGGCGGTATATTTCGCCCATTTTATCTAAGCCAACTTTACCTACAAATGCGGTCTCAACGCCAAGACTTGCCAGCCCATGTATAGTATTAGCCACCGAACCTCCGGGTGCCAGTATTCTTTCAAACGATGCGGTTTCGATATTTATTCGTGCAGAAGTGGCTGAATCAACCAATATCATACTCCCTTTGGGAAGATTATTTTGTTCAAGAATTGCTTCAGATATGTTTTTTACCACTACATCCATTAGCGCATTTCCAACCCCAATTATTTTTTTCTTTGAGCCCATGTTGTAAAAATATTTATGTAATACCACAAATGTAATGAATCGTTACGATAAAACCCCCTGCATAAAGCTACAGCTCTTGTTTTATTATAAATTTTTAGCATTCCCAAATATTTAACTATCATTTTTCTGAATGCAATTCTTATTTCACAATGCTGTATTTTAAGCTTTTGAAGCTTTCTCAAAAAAACTCACGTTCATTCACACAAACAATTTGTTGTTTCATCATAACAATACAAGCGTTCATCAAAAACAGTATTAATAGTAAGTCTTTATTTGTTTTTTTTCACTCTCTTTGTAGAGTAATTAGTCAAAAATAAAAAATGAAAGCAATTAAAATCATAGTGTTATTTACTTTACTTTTTAGCTTGAAAGGTTTCTCTCAATCGGAGATTTCTTTCACGATAAGAGCGGAGAAACAAGCTATGTCAACCCCAATGACACCATTATACGATGTATTTTTTGTAAACTATTATTACTCTCGTCCGGTAAATATTGAGTTAAACGGCTCAAATTTCAGAATGTATTACGATAACGGAGCAACTGTTACAAAAAAAGAAATTATCGAAGCTCACCGTGAAAAAGAAGTTTACAACAATAAAGTTGAATTTGAAACAATTTATTTCACCAATAAGCAGGATGTTACAGATACTGTTTCGGTACAAATTGATTACAGTGCAAAATACATTCAGGTTGTTATTCCAACTAAAAATTCCGAAGGCGAATACATTGGTTACACTTCATACATACAGCCTGCCAATGTTGATGAATTAGCATTGAACTAGTTCAAAAGAAACATTCATTTGAATTTCAACCCGCTTACATTTTTACACATTATACGAAAGGATTTTACTTAACGCGAAATCCTTTTTTTTGTATAAAAAACACAACTAAACAATTAATAGTCCACTCGCTTTCATTTGCCTCATTGGTTTTGAAAACCAAAACAGCTGAAAGTCATCAAAATGTTTTTCGTATTCGTCTTTCAGCATTCCCAATGTATAAACATTGGTACACTCTACTGAAAGTTCAGGTAAAACCCGTTCAAGCCATTGCCCCTGCTCTTTATCAAAAACAGCCTCATACTGTTGTTCAGAAGAGTGAATAATCATTTTTAAGTTCTCAAACTTCCTTCCTTTTTTGGTTTTCTCACTTATTTGGGTGTGTGAAATACTACCTGTCCATATAAGTTTTGCCGATAGTTTTAAAGTGAAGTAATCATCAGTTTCTATACAATCTGAAATATAGGTATGCGGCACGCTGGTTTTTGGAATTTTAAACTCAAACCATTCCTGCAAAGGCAGTTCGAAGCATATCCCGTGCATATAATTATAAAGTGCTTTTTTAAGTCCGAAGCTGAATATATCGTGGTCGATACCGGTTTTATCCACAAACTGCACATCGTTATTTGCAAAAGTAATTGTATTCTTTGTGATTGCGATGTTGTATTTTTCAGGATTAAGCCCAACCGGACTGTGGGCTGTGAGGGCAAACCTATGCCAAAAACCCGATTGCACTATTCCCAATTGAAACATTTGCCGCACCATTTCAAGGCTATCAACAGTCTCCAGTACGGTTTGTGAAGGAAATCCGTACATTAGGTAGGCGTGCACCATTATTCCGGACTGAGCAAAATTGCGTGAAACCTTTGCCACTTGTTCCACAGTAACCCCTTTATTTATAAGTTTCAGTAAGCGATCCGATGCCACTTCGAGCCCACCCGAAACGGCTATGCAACCTGATAGTTTTAGCAAAGCGCATACACCGACAGTAAAATTTCGTTCAAAACGCACGTTGGCCCACCAGGTAAAAACCAATTTCCTTTTTAAAATTTCCAGAGCCAGTTGAATCATTAGCTTTGGCGGGGCAGCTTCGTCAACAAAATGAAAGCCTGTCTCACCGGTTTGTTCCACAATTTGCTCCATGCGATCAACCAGTTTAGAAGCAGTGAGCGGATCGTAGTGTTTAATGTAGCTGAGCGAACCATCACAAAAAGCACATTTCCCCCAATAACAACCGTGAGCCATCAAAAGCTTATTCCAGCGCCCGTCGCTCCATAGCGTGTGCATTGGGTTTGGCATTTCAATTAGCGAAATATATTTGTCTAATGGTAAATCGGAATAATCGGGGGTAGGCAAATCACACTGTGCATAATCTGCTTTTGCGTCGTTATCGATATACTTCACCTCGTCATTTATGAGCAAAAATGTGCGTTTAAAATTGTGCGTGTCTTTTTTGTTTAAGATGTGATCCACAATAAGTTCAAGCGGACGTTCGCCATCGTCAAGCACAATAAAGTCGAAAAACTCAAATACTTTAGGGTCAGAAACGCTTCGGAGCTCAGTGTTCGGAAAACCACCACCTGCCACAATTTTAATTTCAGGATATTTCTGCTTAATGAATTGTGCACACCTAAAAGCACTGAACAGATTTCCCGGAAATGGAATCGAAAAACAAACCATTTTAGGTTTCTGTATTTTCAATGTTTCATCTAAAACTTCAAGCGTTAACCTTTCAACATAGGCCGGCTTATTCTGCAACTCACTATACAAAGTTTCAAAAGAGTTTGCGCTTCGGCCTAGACTCTCGGCATAACGACTAAAGCCAAAATTTGGATCAACACATTCCTGAATAAAATCCGATAGATCTTCAAGATAGAGTGTAGCTGAATATTTTGCCCGGCTGTGTAAACCCATAGAGCCAAATGCCGAATGCATATCACTTTGCACATCGAAGCGCGAAGCGCGGGGTAAAAAATTACCCGAAACAATTTGTCGAGCCAGCGTGGAATTCTTTTCTTGTAGAAAAACAACAACAGAATCAATAGTATTAATATATTTACCCGACAAGGTAATAATTCGGGAAGCGTTTTCGGTGCTGACTTTATCATTTTCAAGAGCGAAATCAAATAATTTCTGCAATCCGGTTTTCGAAAACATGGTATTAATTACCTCTATTCCCAAATCGAGCTGAGTGCAAAGTTTTCCTTTTTCCTGTAAAAAACCCTTAAGATAAGCCGTTGCAGGATACGGGGTATTAAGCTGTGTAAAAGGTGGAGTAAGCAGTAGTATGTCGCTCATTAGTATATTTCATTTATCTCAAAAATAACATAAAATAAACTTATCCCGAAATAAACATTCGAGTTTTACACATTCAAAATCGAAGAATTAAATTTTTTTTATAAATTGAAAGCTGTAAACAAAGCCCTCAAAATATTTAACATGAAAAACACCAGACTAATCCAATTATTCAACGATTTTTTGTCGATAATTTATCCAAACCTTTGTCTATGTTGCGACAAGGTAATGATTACAGGCGAAAAATACATTTGCACCACATGTATAGTTGGCCTACCACGAACCCACTACCACCTGACAAAAGAGAACCCTGTGGAACAACTCTTTTGGGGCAGAATTCCTATTGAAAAGGCAACTTCGTTTTTCACTTTTCAAAAAGGAAGCCGTTACCAAATTATTATGCACTACTTAAAATACAAAGGGTTACGGGGAATTGGTGTTGAAATGGGAAGAATATTTGCAGCAGAACTGAATAAAACTTCTTACTTCAACGATATTGATTTTCTTGTCCCTGTGCCATTACACCCTAAAAAAGAGCGAAAAAGAGGATACAACCAAAGCTTAGCAATTGTTGAAGGCATGGCTATCAATATAAAAGGGAAAATTGTAAGTGATAACTTACACCGAAAGAGTCATACCGAATCACAAACACGCAAAGGCCGATATGAAAGATGGGAGAACGTAAGCACCCTTTTTGGGGTATACTCTCCCGAAGAATTTAATGGCAAGCACATTCTTTTAATCGACGACGTAGTTACCACAGGCTCAACGCTGGAAGCTTGTGCACAAACACTGAAAAACTGTAAAAATACAAAAGTGAGTATTGCCACATTGGCTTTTGCTTCAATCTGATTATTTTTGCAGGAATGGCAAAAAAGAAAATTGAGATAGAAATGTACAGCTACGGGGAGTATGCACCGTGGAATCGCGAGAGTAAAGATATTCCTAAACTGCTGAATATAGCTGAAGTAATTGAAGCTGAAACTGGTACCGAGTTTGGTTATGTATTGCGTATCAAAAAGGCAAAAGGAAAGCGTATCGACTTCAGAATCGATCATCCCGCGTTTAAAGACGAAAGCGGTAAAGTAATGCCCCCGTTTACCGGACATGTTACTATCAATAGCAACAACTATGAATTCTTTTTGGGCGACTGCATATGGGAGCCTCCGCACGACAAAATGGGCGTATGGACTATGACGACAAAAATTGACGACAAAATAGTGGCACAAAAATCGTTACGGCTTGTGCCTCAACAAAAATAAAGAAGCTGCCTTGTACAGGCAGCCTCGTTCAATCTATTTTATTTTCTCATTTGAATTCTAAATAATAAGCATTGCATCGCCATAAGTTCCAAAACGGTATTTTTCTTTTACTGCAACCTTATAGGCTTCCATAAGCAGGTCGTAACCCGCAAAAGCTGCAACCATCATCAACAAAGTTGAAAGCGGAAGGTGGAAGTTAGAAATCATTCGATTTGCAACGCTAAATTCGTATGGAGGAAAAATAAATTTGTTCGTCCATCCCTCGAAAGGCTTTACCTGGCCTTGTGTTGAAACCGAAGTTTCGAGTGTGCGCATTACTGTTGTGCCTACAGCACAAACATTCTTTCTACGCTCAATTGCACTATTGACCACACTACAAGTTTCTTCGCCAATCCAAATTTGCTCCGAATCCATTTTATGTTTGGTCAAATCTTCCACATCCACGCTTCGGAAGTTTCCTAAGCCCACATGCAACGTTATGTACGAAAAATCAGCACCTTTAATTTCAAGCCTTTTAAGTAGCTCTCGGCTAAAATGCAGCCCTGCTGTAGGAGCAGCAACGGCACCTTCGTGTTTAGCAAAGATAGTTTGATAACGCTCGCGGTCTTCTTCTTCAACCGGGCGGTTAATAAATTTAGGCAGCGGAGTTTCTCCCAAGCTATAAAGCGTGTCTTTAAATTCGTCGTATGGGCCATCGAACAAAAAGCGAAGAGTACGCCCACGCGAGGTTGTATTGTCGATAACCTCAGCAACCAATGAATCGTCTTCGCCAAAGTAGAGTTTATTTCCTATTCTGATTTTACGGGCAGGATCAACTAATACATCCCATAAGCGTTGCTCACGGTTAAGTTCGCGTAAAAGAAAAACTTCAATTTCGGCACCGGTTTTTTCTTTGTTACCGTAAAGGCGTGCGGGAAAAACTTTGGTGTCGTTAAAAACAAATACATCACCGTCATCGAAATAGTCGATAAGATCTTTGAATGTTTTGTGTTCAATTTTGCGGGTTTTGCGATTAACAACCATTAAACGACTCTCATCACGGTGATAAGAAGGATGCAAGGCAATTAATTCTTCCGGCAGTTTGAATTTAAATTTCGACAACTTCATTTGTATATTCTTTTAGTTACTTTAATGAAACAACACTTTATTTACTTTGTTCTGTTCAGAAAACCTGAAAGGCCTTATACGCAGAAAAAACAAAAAAGTTTCAACTATTTTAAAAATGCACCAAACTTTTCAATATCAAAAGCTTCATCCACATTATACTCCCCTATTCGGGTTCTCCTTAAAGCGGTTAAATATGCGCCGCTCTTCAAGCTATTGCCAATATCGCGCGCCAAAGAGCGAATGTACGTACCCTTACCGCAATTTACCCGAATTATAAGATAAGGCAATTCGAACTGTTCAACCACAATTGAGCTTATATTCACTTTGCGCGATTTCATCTCAAGCTCTTCGCCCTTTCGCGCATAACTAAATGCTCTTTTCCCTTTAATTTTTATAGCAGAAAAAACCGGAGGTACCTGGTCGGTTTCGCCTATGAAAGCTTTCAGAGCTTCGTTTATTCTATCAATTGTTACGTGAGAAACCGGATAAGTTTTATCTTCTGCGGTTTCGAGATCGAAAGAAGGAGTTGTTGCACCCAATTTGATAGTGGCGATATATTCTTTATCGATTGCCTGTATTGATTCGATTTTTTTTGTGGCTTTACCGGTACATAACACCACAAGCCCTGTGGCTTTAGGATCGAGTGTTCCGGCGTGTCCTACCTTTAATTTTTTAATCCCCAGTTTTTTACATAGCAAATACCTTACGTTATTCACCACATCAAACGATGTCCAGTCGAGTGGCTTATCGAAAAGCATTATTTCACCTGAAATAAAATCGAAATTTGAGAATGACTGAACCATTTGAATTTAACTAAAACCTTTGGAATAATAAATCGTATGAAAATCAGGCGGCAAAGATAGCAATAAGGCCAATAATCGCACAATAAACTGCAAAATAAATTATTTTTCCTTTTCGCACAATATTTACCATCCAGCTACAAGCTAATAATCCAGCAATAAATGCAGCAATAAAACCTACCAATAAAGTGATTGATCCTGTTGAAGAGGCTGAAGAAAAGTCGCTTGAAACTAGCTTCAAAAAGTTAGCACCAAGAATGGGGATAATTACCATCAGGAATGAAAACCGTGCAAGCTGGGCTTTATCGTTCCCGATAATCATACCGGCAGCAATTGTAGCCCCACTACGCGATATGCCGGGTAATATTGCAACAACCTGCGCCACCCCGATAATAATTGCATCAACAAACCCTATTCTGCGCTTTCCTTTTCTCACAAAATAGGCAACAGCCAACAATGTAGATGTAACCAGAAGCATACTTCCTACAAAAACAATATTTCCGGTAAAAAGTGCTTCAATTCTATCTTCGAAAAAAATACCGGCAATACCTACAGGAACAGCCGAAACCAGGAGCATTGCAACATAACGCGTTGGCTCGTTCCATTTGAATTTGAACAAACCGCTCATCAAATCAATAATGTCTTTGCGAAACACTACCAATGTGCTTAGCACTGTTGCCCCATGCACCACCACACTAAACAAAAGATTATCGCCTTCGTGAAGGCCAAAAAGATAATGGCCAATCTCGAGATGGCCACTTGAACTTACTGGTAAAAATTCGGTTAATCCCTGAATTAACCCCAGTATAAGAGCTTCAAATATCGTCATGTTCTCAGGTGTATTATTCCTTTGGTTTTTTCATTATGGCATAAACAATAAAAACAAAACCAAACAATGCAACCATAGGCGCCAAAGTTATACGCCTAAAACTGAATATTTCGGGATTGAACACATTTGGGTCGTCGCTTCCACCACCTACCATTAATGCAAACCCAATAACAATAATCACTACTCCAATTATTAATAACTTGTAGTTTTCTCTTCCAAGTGCGAAGTTGTCTTCTTTCTTTTGATTTTTAGTATTTACAGACATAGTCTTGTTTTTTTGAATTACAAATCTAATAATTTTTTTTATAAAAAATTAAAGTGCTTTCTACTGCATTAAATGCTTAAAGGAATCAATATTATCGCTTGGCAGAAAAAAAATATCGCCAAAATGCTCGTCAGTCTTTTTAAAAAATTCGATTAGTCGTTCTCCCTTTAAATAGAATTTACGATATCCCTTTTCTCTGAAAAAGTTACTCAGTTTATCAAAATTATCGCTTGCAATTTCTACCTGAACTATTGGATGAAAATTGTCAATTACTTTTTCAAATAATGGGATAGCTACACCTTCATAACCTTCGATATCGCATTTTATATAGTGCAATTGGGTTAAGTGAGAGAATAATGACTCAGGTCGCATCACTGTAGCATCGAAAACTATACTGCATTCGTCTTCATTTTTTAAAACATGAGTACGGCCATGACTAAAATAGTTGGACTTTGAAGGGGCTCCCATTTTGATTTGCTTGTTGTCATCATCACCCAATGCGTATGGTAGTATTTCAACATTAGAAAATTGTTTTGTGTTCTTCTCAAGTATTTGCCGATAAAGGTTTACCGGCTCAACACAATACACCTTACCCCCGGAACCGACTAATTTGGAGAATATTACAGAATAATATCCCAGATTAGCACCTACGTCAATAACTACATTCCCCTCTCTTATAAGCTTCTTAACAAAGTAATGACAATCGAATAACTTATTCCCTTTAATGAGTTTTATATTGTAGAATACAAAAAACATTCTGCTAACAACCAGCAAATATCTCCTGATCCCTAATATTTTGAAAAGTAAACGCTTAATAAAGTTCATGCTTTTTTAACTATAAAATTAATAAAATAACTCATCATAGCGTAGTCGTAAAAATTTGTTTACTGCAAACCAGGTCGAAAACCACGAAATCACTATGCCAACGGCAAACACAAGTCCCAACACAATGAGCACAATTTCTATTTCGTGATAAATAAGCAGCTCGGTAAAATGATTGATATAACTATTAATTAAGAACAGAAGCATTATGCTGGCCAAAAATGCTCCTAAAACACCTTGCAATACCGATTTTAGCACAAAAGGCTTGCGTATAAAAGCACGTGTTGCTCCCACTAACTGCATTGTGTTTATGATGAATCGCTTGGAATAAATTGACAAACGAATTGTGTTATTCATTAAAGCAAAGAAAATTAAAAGCATAATAATTCCCAATCCCGACAAAACCATGTTAATTTTGTTTGAATTATCGTTTATTAAGTTTACCAAATTGCGCTGATAATAAACCTCTTCCACATTAGCGTACTCCAAAAATCTATTTTCGAGAATCGAAAGACTATCGTTATGGGTATAGGCGGCATAAAGTTTTACATCGATAGTGGCGCTCAAGGGGTTGTATCCCAAAAAACCTACAAAATCCTCACCTAAATCGTCCTGAAGTGCTTGTGCCGCTGTTTTTGCGTCTACATAAATTGCTTCTTTCACTTCGTGCTGAGCCGCAAGCAGTTTTTGCAATTGCAACAAATCCACATCCCTTACGTCTTCAGTCAACACTAGAGTGAAGCCAATATTTTCGCGAATGTAGTCGTTCAAATATCTTGCATTGAAAACCATTAAAGCCAAAAGGCCTACTAAAAACAGCAGTAATGTAATGCTTAATGTTGACACGAAATAAGCATTAATGAGTTTTCTTTTTATAGGTTTTGGATTTTTTTTACTCATGTGTTCTGCGTGTAATTATCATTTCAAATTTATTTTATTTTAGAACAATGAAAACTTTGTTGTTCTTACTTCTTACTACAAATCATTATCTCTTAATGTAATTCATTTTTCACTTGCTTTTTGTTTTTACGATGCATATAAATAACTGCAAAAACAGCTAACAACAAAATAATTGAAGAAATAAACGACACTATATTCCCCACTTTAAAAGAGTGCGGTTCAAAGCTGAAAACTATTTCGCTATTTCCTGTAGGCACTACCATTCCTCTTAAAATATAATTTACACGAAAATGAGGAACATCAACTCCGTTTACCGATGCTTTCCAACCTTTGGGGTAATATATTTCGGAGAATACAGCCACCCTTTCGGAATTAGTTTGTGCCTGATAAACTAGGCGATTGGGTGCGTACGAAGTTAAACGTATTGTTGCTTCAGTATCCACATCAGTTGTACTTGGCAGCATTTCGGAAAAACGAATATCTACAACCGCAGTTTCTACAGGATTAATTTCACGCACTTTTTCAATTTCTTCGTCGGCATTTTTGACCATTTCGATTTGGCTGACGAACCAGGCATTGCCTAAGGCCGAAAAGTTATACAGCGGATTAGCTTCGGGGTTGTAAATCAAGTAACGTGTATTCAGCATGTTTATGCCGTTCAACCCAACAAACATCCTCTCAATATCGGCCTCGGTCTGCACATTTCTTAGCCTGTTGGTCAGCTGTTGCATTTCCACTATCAGATGATGATCGATAAACTCCTGATATCGCTGCATTTTTGCACCATGATACCCTCCAATTGACTTATGGAAATACGAAGTACTTGCATCGTTAAACGTACTCACGGCCATGTTAAGTACCCTATAGTTTGGATCTTTATCTTTCAGTATTTCCTGGTCGGCCGCCGATGGGGTAAACGGGTTTTCCACTCTGCGTTTTGGAATAAAGTCGTCGTTGTTGAGGTAGCGTTTATTAACCGGCCACATATCAACCAATATTAGACCCACCCATAACAAAAGAGCATACTGAGCTTTGAGTTTTTTTGTCCAAAAAGCCCACAAGCCTATAGCTGCAAGGGCAACAAAAATGAAGCTACGGAAGGCATCGGCACGAAGTGCTGCCCTGCGGTCTTCGCGTAGTGCTTCAATCAATTCTGCTGGCCATCCGCTATCGAGGTAACGTGCATCTGTATTTCCTGAAAAGTTTCCTGCCAGCGAAGGAATAACTGCAAATAGCAGGGCAAAACCTCCTGTTATGGCAAAAGCCAACTTAAGTTTTTTATAAAATTCAGAATCGGAGATACTTCTTAAATACACTTCGCGAATGGCCATTACTCCTATAAAAGCCATTGAAAAATGCTGTATAACAATTATATTTTTCACATCTCTGAACTTATCGTACATGGGGAAATAGTCGATCATGAAATGTGCTAATGCCGGTATGTTTTTCCCCAATGAAAGTAAAAAAGATACAATTATTGCAGCAACCACCCACCACTTGTCTTTTCCTTTCACTACAAACAAACCAAAAACAAAAAGGAATATCAATACTGCACCGTAATAAAACGGAGCTCCCGAAATAGGTTGACTCCCCCAATACAAAGGAGCATTTTGTGCAATTTGTTTCGCACGTGCAGCGCCCTGTGATTTTTCAAGTTCTTTATAAAAGTTACTGCTTTCGCCCAAAGGTTCGGCCATTCCACCGCCTTTGAAACGCGGAATAAAGGCAGTCACTGCTTCGCCCATATCATAACTATAATCGAGAATGTAATCTCTGTCGAGTCCCGAGGTTCGGCTGTCGTCAACCGCAGTGAGATCCGACTCACCCCGCATGGAGTATTTTCCGTATTCGTAAATGGTATACAGTCGTCCGAAATTAACACCAGCAGCAATTATAGCTGCAAGAAGCAACAAAGCCGAGGTTTTGAAAAAGTGCGGTAGTACTTTTTCTTTTATTGCATTAACAAAATAGGCTATAATAATGATACCCGTTAAAATGCCGGCATAATAGGTAATTTGCGGATGGTTGGCATGAATCATAAAGGCCAGTCCCAACGATGCAATTAAACTACCTTTTAAATTGTGCCTTTTGTAAGCATAAAGCACCCCGGCAATTAAAATAGCCATATAAGTAAGGGTATCGGCTTTAGTCATGTGCCCCGTGCCCAGCCATACAATAAAAGTAGTACTAAAGCCATAGGCGAGGGCTCCGGCAAAACTTATCCAAATATTCACTTTGAATAACAGTAAAAGGAGAAAGAAAAAAGAAAAGTTTTTGATCAAGTCAATTGCCGGACGAGGAATCACTTCAAGAGCATAGAGAACCGGTGCAAAAAGATTGCCTGGATAAGGATTGGAAATTAAGTACGAAGGCATTCCACTAAATAAAGTATTAGTCCATAGAGTGATTTCGCCTTCGTTTTCCTTATGATCATGTATCTCTTTGGCCATTCCTCTGAATTGAGCAACATCGCTGCCCATCATTAGTTTTCCTTCCAAAATGGGTGAAAAGTATACAAAAGTAACTGCAAAAAAGAGCCCCAGCGCAGCAGCTATATATCTGGCATTTAACGACAAACAAACTTTTTTCAGACTATTCATAACGAAGACTAATTTTATCGGGTATTTATTATTCAACTTTATGCAAACAAATTGGTAGCTGCATTATTTTTTTCAAAAGTAAAAAAACGAATGGAATTTCTATTTCAAAAGCACGATTTTCGTAAGCCTATGTAACTGCACACCTCTTAAATTTGATTTTTATGGCTATTATTGTCGTATTATTTTTCAACTTTGCGATATCAAAACATACTTCGTTGCAAATAATTAACCAATGGGAATAATTAAGAAAGAAACATTTAAAGGATCGACTTGGTCGTATGCAGGCGCAATACTTGGCTTTGTAAACATCGGTCTAATCTTTCCTAAAATATTCTCAACCAGCCAAATAGGACTCCTTAGCGTTTTGGTGGCAATTTCGGCTCTTTTTGCCCAATTTTCAAGTCTGGGCATGAACAGCGTTACAGGCAGGCTTTTCCCCTATTTCAAAACAAATAATGAAGATAAGTTTAGCTTTTTTACTTTACTGATAGGAGTAACACTTACCGGTTATGTCATATCTCTAATGATCGGCTTAGTTTTCAACGACTGGATTATTGATACTCAAAACAACGATTCGAGCCTGCTTCATTCCTACTCAATTTACCTGATTCCTCTCACTTTCTTCATTCTGATGTTCAATGCATTCGACAACTACAACAAAATGCTTTACGACATTACCTCTGGAATTTTTCTAAAGGAATTTTTGTTGAGAGCACTGATTTTCATCTCCGTCATACTGTTCATCCTCAATATAATAAACTTTGAAGTATTTGTTTTGCTGTACATTGCGTCGTACTTAATTCCACTTTTAGGATTACTGCTTATACTTTTCATGCGAAAGAACATTGCATTCAGATGGAATCCTACTCTTTTTTCACCCAAAATGAAAAGAGAAATTGCTATGGTGGCAGCTTTTGGCATATTGGCCGGGTTTAGCGGAATTCTGATTGAACAAATCGACAAGTATTTTGTAGGCCGCTATTTGGGACTGAGCGAGGCCGGCATATATACTATTGCCTTTTATATAGGAACGATGATTTTAATTCCATCGCGGGCACTAAACAAAATATCGTCGACACTTATTGCCGAAAGCTGGAAAGACAACGA
>SKHV01000077.1 GCA_007116765.1 Prolixibacteraceae bacterium
CGTCCGGCCATGATACACGGCCCAGGGAACAAAGGCAACCTAAACCTGCTTTACAAATTAGTTTCAAAAGGGATTCCATGGCCATTAGGTGCTTTTGAAAACAAACGCTCCTTCGCATCAATGGAGAATGTAGCTTTTGTCATCCAACAAATTATTGAAAACAATGTTGAACCCGGCACTTACCACCTGGCAGATGATGAGCCACTTTCCACCAACCAACTAATCAGCCTAATAGCAGCATCAAAAAATAAAAAAGCGCGCATTTGGAACATCAATAAAACAATCATCAATTGGGGAGCCAAAGTGGGAGGCTTTCTTCATTTACCTTTAAACCCCGAGCGTTTAAAAAAACTAACCGAATCGTACGTGGTATCGAACCAAAAACTCAAAACGGCTTTGGGGATAGAAAAAATGCCTGTAAGTGCAGAAGAAGGGATGAACAGGACACTGAGGTCGTTTGAAAAATGAGCCTGTTAAAAAAACAAAAACCGGCAGTTTGAATTTCTTTAAATAATAAGTTATTACCTTTACGGTACTTTTAAAATAAAAGCTGCTTATGTCTGAACATACCGTAAATCAGTTGACATTGATTTGTTTACCGATCAGCCTTACGGTTCAATCGATTTTGACAAACTACTCGCATTTCTAAAACATCATTGACCGTACTTTGATATGCAGGAGTAACAAAGAATGGTGCCAGCCATGCGTTTAATTCGTTGATATTTCAGGTGCAATTTTATAGGTTTGAAAAAATAATAATAAACCGACTTTCAAAATCAGAAGTTGTTGGTATATTTGTAATAAAAAAACATTGTTGTCTGGTAAAAATTTAAGATTGCTTCGCTACGCTCGCAATGACGCGGCTTTCATGGTATTTTGGAGTGGGAGGGGTTGGTGGGCGGCTTCGCCGCCAACCAACCCCTCCCACTCGCTAATAAACACATAATGACGTCATTGCGAGCACAGCGAAGCAATCTGTACAAATATTTTTTGCTTAACCGGACAACAGTGATTAATAAACTCTAATTTGATAAAATTATGCCCGAGATTTGTAGGTTTTATGGCATTGTTGTATTTATGTTTTTTAATGACCTAATCCAGCACATTTTAAAGTGAAATATGGTGAATTTGAAGCCAATATACTTGTTGAAAATGGAGGTTTATTAAACGGTGATATACCTGTAAGTAAACTAAAATTGGTTCAGGCATGGGCTGAAATTCACAAGGATGAATTAATGGAAATGTGGATAAGCAAAAATTTTCATAAAATAAAACCGCTACAATAATGATACGAATAACAAATATAACTGTAATACCTCCCTATCAGTTAAATTGCAAATTTAATAGTGGTGTAATAAAAAAATTAAATGTATTACCAATAATTGAGAATCAAAAACATTTAACAGGAGTTGAGAGCTTGTTGAATGAGGAAATATTTGAAAATGTTAAGATAGGAGAATTTGGTGAAATATACTGGGAAAATATAGTAACGACAGAGTATGATGGACAAATATTATGCTGGAATTATGACATTTCACCTGAATTTGCATATCAAAACTCGATACTTTAAATTTATAAAAGCACTTGCCCGCATAGACGATTTGCTTCATTTGCCCTTAAACCCCGAGCGTATAAAAAAACTCACAGAATCATATGTGGTATCGAACCAAAAGCTCAAACAAGCCTTAAAAATTGATCAATAGGGAGGCATCATTAAACGAGTTTAATTCATAAATCAATGTTGTGGTAGTACTTTTTGGGAATTCCATCAAATTTATGGTGGTGCTTTTCTTTAAATATGTATATTTTGTGGTGGTATATTTCTGTAAAAATCACTATTTTTACTGGAAATAATTTGAATCGGCATGCAACAAAATAACAGCCTTTACTTTACGAGAGCTATTGACCTCCATTTGAAAAAATGGAAAGAGGATGTGCATCATAAGCCTTTGTTGCTTCGTGGTGCCCGACAAGTTGGGAAATCATCGGCTGTGCGGCACTTAAGTGAATCATTCGAAGTTTTTATAGAAGTGAATTTTGAACGGAATCCTGATATTAAGCAACTTTTTAGTGCTTCACTAAACCCTAAAGAAATTTGCAGTAAATTATCGGCTATCTATAATTTACCCATTCAACCGGGTAAAACGCTTGTATTTTTCGACGAAATACAGGCTTGTTTACCTGCAATTGCTTCGCTACGTTTTTTTTACGAAGAATACCCCGAATTACATGTTATTGCAGCAGGTTCGTTGTTGGAATTTGCTTTACAAGAAATACCTTCTTTTGGTGTTGGCCGCATACGTTCATTGTATATGTACCCTTTTTCGTTCAATGAGTTCTTACAAGCGCAGGGCTTGGATAGGTTGCTTGAAGAAAAACGCAATGCAAGCATTGAACATTCCATGTTGGAAGCACTTCACAAAAAATTAATAGATTATTTGCGTACTTTTTTATTGGTTGGCGGTATGCCCGAGAGTGTAAAAACATGGATTGAAAAATCAGATTATTTAGCCTGCCGCTATATACAAAACGATATTTTAGAAACGTTTATCGATGATTTTGCAAAGTACAAAAAGCGAATATCACCAGTGGTTTTACAGCAAACACTTCGTTCAGTAGCTTTGCAATCGGGCAGTAAATTTGTATATTCTCAAGTTTCGCCCGATATGGAAGCGATTAAAATAAAAGAGGCTTTAGAATTACTTTCAATGGCGGGAATCATTATGCCGGTTACTCATACGTCAGCCAATGGTGTGCCCTTAGGTGCAGAAGTAAACACGAAGTTTCGTAAATATCTTTTTATGGATACCGGATTGTTGCAAAGGCTGCTAAATCTTGATATGGACAATGTTCTTCTTTCATCGGATGTAAATTTAGTAAACAAAGGAACATTGGCCGAAGTTTTTGTTGGTCTTGAGTTGTTGAAATATGGAAGTTGTTATGAACGTCAGGAACTATATTATTGGCTTCGACTTGAAAAAGGTGCTCAAGCCGAAATAGACTATGTGCTATCAAAAAGTGATGCAATCATTCCTATTGAAGTAAAGGCGGGAACAAAAGGTTCAATGCAAAGCCTTTATCGTTTTATGGAATTGAAAAAATCGAAATTCGGCATTCGTACTTCATTGGAAAATTTCGGGCGTATTGGGAATATTGAAATTTATCCTTTGTATGCCATCGAAAACTTTTCAAGTAACTAAAAACAGTTGTAGTATCCAACCAAAAACTCAAACAAGCCTTAAAAATTAACAAAATGCCTGTAAGTGCAGAAGAAGGGATGAACAGGACATTGAGGTGGTTTGAAAAATGAGCCTGTTAAAAAACAAAACCCGGCAGTTTGAATTTCTTCAGGGACAACCGGGAATAAGATGTCACAAATATACAACAAGCCCTTCAAAAAAACAATATTAAATGCAATTTTCCAAATTTGAATCAATTGTATCTCCATCACGTATCAATAGGTATCTACAAGCAAGCAATGGAGACACAAAGAAAGCGATGACGTTATACAGGTACAACTTACACTTATCGCAAGAAATGTTCACCATTATTGGTTGTTTTGAAGTATCATTAAGAAACGCAATAGACAATCATTTTTTTAAAACACTTGGAAGCAACTGGTTAAAAAACAGCGTGCAAAACAATGGAATCTTTAATAATAAGCATTGTTACTTCACTACATACAGCATTAACGAAGCAATTAAAAATCTAAAACATAATTATACACACAATAAATTAGTTGCAGAGCTTGGCTTTGGTTTCTGGCGGTATCTTTTTGCACAACAACAGTTTAATGCTACAGGCAAAAATCTATTAAATATATTCCCATCAAAACCAACAAGCTCAGCTTCCAATCAGTATAACAACAAGTATGTATTCAATCAATTGGCAAAAATAAATATTGCAAGAAATAGAATTGCACATCATGAACCAATATGTTTTCAATCTCTATTTCCTACTATAAGCACATCGGAAATCAGAGAAGCTTATTCAATAATAATGATGTTCTTTCAATGGCTAAATATTGACTCAGCTTCTTATCTTTATGGTTTGGATCACATTAAAAATATTTGTAATAAAATAGACTCTAAATAATATGCAAACAAACTTCAACCTCGATCACTTCATTAAAACCTTCGTTACCAAGCGTGATGAAAGTTTATTGAAAGTGGATTTCGAAAAATACAACACCGAACTCAACCACCGCATTAACGGCAAAAATGTACTGGTTATTGGCGGTGCCGGCACCATTGGCTCCTCCTACATCAAAGCCATCCTCAAATTCAACATTGCCAAATTGGTGGTAGTCGATATTAACGAAAACGGCCTTACCGAACTGGTGCGCGATTTACGCAGCTCCGAGGGATACTACATACCGGAAGAGTTCATCACCTACCCCATCAATTTTGGCGATCGGGTTTTTGAAAAACTATTCAAAACCCACGGGCCGTTTGAAATTGTGGCCAACTTTGCCGCCCACAAACACGTGCGCAGCGAGAAAGACATTTTCTCCATTGAGGCAATGATAGAAAACAATGTGTTACGTGCCCGCAAGTTGTTAGATTTGCTGCTTCAACACCCGCCAGAACATTTCTTTTGCGTAAGCACCGACAAAGCTGCCAACCCGGTAAACATTATGGGTGCCAGCAAAAAGTTGATGGAAGAGCTCATTATGGCCTACGCCGACAAATTGCCCATTAAA
>SKHV01000060.1 GCA_007116765.1 Prolixibacteraceae bacterium
AAAGGAAGGGGTTATCAATACCTATAATCCAAAGCCCAATACTGTTCGCAGATCCTATGATGATGGTGAGAAGTATCATCCCAAAAAAATACTTTTGCCCGACTTGCTGTACCGATTTAAACATTTTACGAACCCTCGTTCTATTTTCTTTTGGTGAAAACCCGGCAAATGCCGATGTTAAACCCTCTCTGTATATTAATATTAAAAAGGTAAAAACAATTGTTGCCAGTAAACCCACAAAAAAAGTGGCCGTATTACTCACTGTTTTGCTAACCAGCATTCCTGTCGATTGGTTAAGCCATTCCTGCATACGTTCAATCAATTCATTCTTTTCCAGGTTTTCTACAAAAGTCACATTGGTATTGAAGTATAAGGTGAAATCGGCAAAAAGGAGGATAATTTTATCCTTAAAGTCGGCAAATTCATTTGATAAGCTGATAATTTGAGTAGAAAAAAAGAAAATTACTCCGCCAATAATTAAAATCATTATGAGAATCGAGAAGAATGCTGCAAGTATCGTATTTATTCTCAACAACTCAAACTTTTTAGCTAACGGAAATAGGATAAAAGCTAAAAGTAAGGCTATGCTTAAAGGAATAAGTATTGCTTTAGCCAAAATCAGAAATGCAAAAAGAGCAAAAACGGTGGCTATTGCAAAAAACATTTTCTGAAAAGAGAGATTCATGGCTAATAATTTTTAATTGTTTCGGGATAGATTGGAACAGGCCATCAATCTACTTAGGTTTAATCGATGAAAGAAATTTCTTCAATTGATTGTTAAACTCATCAGGTTTTTCAATGTTACATAAATGCCCTGCTTGTTTTATGATGTGCAAGGTCGATTTTTTAATTTTTTCGTGCATAAACCTTGCGGTATCGGGAGGAGTAATTTCATCATCTTCCCCTACCAGAATAAGTGTCGGCATCTTTATTCTGGCCAGTACACTACAGGTCTCTTCGCGTGCCGACAATGCAAGCAAAGTGCTGCAAAGCGACTGTTTGGAGGTACCTGCAATCATTTCCCTAACAATTTCAATTTCCGGAATAGAATTATTTGTAGATTCATTGCAAAACAGTTTTTTTAAGCTTTCTGTAGCAAATCTGCCTATGGTGCCTTCCTTTAAAATTTCAATGGTTCTTGCCCGATATACAATAGTTTCGGGTGAATCGGCTACACAATTAGTGCTACTCAAAATGAGAGCAATAAACCGCTTCGAATAATCCTTGACTGCTTTTAAGGCAATATACCCTCCCATCGAAAAACCGCAAAGTATTGCTTTATCAATCTTCATTGCATCCATGAAACTTATCAGGTCTTTGACAAAAAGGTCAATGGAAAATTCATCGGAGCCATTTTCGGTATTTCCATGCCCACGAATATCATAAGTAATCACCCTGTAATTATCTTTCAACTCATCTACTTGTTTTTTCCACATCGATTTATTCAAAGGAAAACCGTGAATGAAAATAATTGATTGAGCCATTTTAGAGCCTTCATCGGAGAAACTAATTCCCAGATTATTCGCATTTATATTTTTATAGTTTTCTTTGTATTGCATAATTGATTTTTTAGTGAAACATCAAACCCACAAACATCCGAAGATTGCTTGTGGGAGTAATAGTAATATCCATGAAAAAAATTGCTATTCAATATTTGAACCTATATCGCCCTGACTAATAACATTTTCTATATTGGCTGATGATTGATAAACATTTATATAGCCAACGTAAACCAGCCAATTGTCGTAGGTAATGCTTATATCACTGTCTAATTTTCGGATATTTGTATAGCCCTTACCCGAAGTTCCATCCACATTGTTTAAGGATTTCATTATCGGGCCTCCACCCACTGAGGCAACTGAGCCCATATTTATAGTAGCAGGATATGATGCTCCTGAAATTGTACCAGTAAGAGAGATGGTCACTAATGTGTTTCCATTTACTCTCTTTTCAAACAAAGCCGAACCGGAAACTCCGTATGGCTCTATGTTATTCAATGTGTATGTTTTATTAGTTGCAGTAATTTCATTACCCCCAATATCGCCTATTGCAAGTATTACCTCGGGCGAAGTACTTTGAAGTACTTTTATATGGCCGTCGTAGCTTATCAGTTGGCTGTATGACATTACTGAGACAAAAGTTGAGCTTTCGCCGGTTTTGCCCACAGGGTTGAGTGCAGCTATAACCGCTCCACCTTCAACGGCTGAATTCGCACATAACGAGGCAGTGTAGGTTCCTGATGGGGCATTGTCCAATATTATATCAATGGCTGTATTTCCATTATCGAATTCGGTAAATGTTACATTACCACTTACACCTAATACATCGTCTACTTTTAATGCATACGAGGTTTCACGAAGTGGTATATCGTCTTTTTTACAACCTGCGACGAGCAATACAGCCATAATACTCATTATTGCTAGTGTTCCAATAAGTTTTTGTGCTTTTTTCATTACTTTTTTAAGTTATTTCACGCAACTGGCGTGTCAATTGTGAAATTATTTTCACATTACAAGTATGATTAATCTACAAGTTTGTTCTCTAAATCTGAATATTCTTCAAATAGTCAAACACTCCAAAAACATTTAGTAACCAACCAATTAGAACAACTACAACTACTACATTTAAAATGTATTTAATTTTTCTATCCATTGGTATGAAGTGATTGATTACCCAAAGAATAACACCTGCAGCAATAATCACGAGTAAAATTGTTAGTAAAGGCATATTATTTATTATTAATGAGTTGTAAATTTATTCAATTTAGCAGGAACAATTGTTGTAAAACTTTACTACATAGTTACATCATTCACATATTGTCATTAAATTAAACTATAAAAAAAGCTGCCTGAATTTTACTTCAGACAGCCTATGTCCTGAGTTCCGCACTTTTTTTCTTGCCAAAAAAATTAACTTTCACTAAATCAAATTATTAATGTATTTTTAGGTGTGAATTTGGGTGTCCCAGAGGCTACTTTTACACCATGTTTGTCCGAAAAAAGAAAAATAAAAGTGGAGTCATCAGTGTTCTGGTCGTTGATAAGAGTACTGGTAAATACCGATTGGTAAAAACTATTGGCAGCTCTAAAGATCCAACTGAAATTGAGCAATTATTTGAAGAGGGGCATGACTTCATCCAACACTACAGAGGTCAACAAACAATTAATTTCGCAGACCAATCATTCAAAGATGCGGTAAAACAAAGCATTAATAGCATAACAATAGAAGGCATTAAAGAATTGCAGAGCTCTTCGGATTTTAATTTGGGTGTCCCAGTGCGGAACTCAGGAGGTATTTAAATCCAATCTAAATCTATAATTCACTTTGGATCAGATATTAAATTGACATAAAAAAGCGCAGATTATAAAACCTGCGCCTTTATAATATTGCAATAATTAATATTTAGTTTTCAGTAAAAACTGATTTAACACTGTAATATGCTTTTTTAGGTTTCATATCGCCATCAAGCAACATAGGATAATCCCTGCGGCCACGAACCGGGTAATTGTTTAGCCACGTTCTGCCGTCACTAAGACCCCAAAAAGTTACGGATGAAATCTTATCCGAGTTTTTCACCATCACTTCAAATAAACGTTTATAGGTTTCTGCCAGTTTATCTTCTACCTCAGGAGAATAAGGTTGGGTTTCCTGTACCTGATTTTTAGCACCATCGCCATGAAACGCAGTATATGTAGTTATATCAAGTTCGGTAATATGAATGTCCAATCCCAATTCCGAAAAGCGGTCGATTGCATTTTGAAGCATTTCATTAGTAACATCGTTACTCCAGTGTGCCTGCATTCCAACGCCATCAATCGGAACACCAGCTTCAACCAATTCGGTGAGCATGGTAACGGCCCGTTCCAGTTTTGCAGGGTTTACGATATCGTAATCGTTGTAAAATAATTTTACATCGGGATTTATTTTACGTGCAGTACGAAAAGCATGTGCAATAAAATCTTTGCCGCATACTTCATACCAGGGGCTATCTGTACGGTAAACACCTTCGTAATCCGATAGCGCTTCGTTTACCACATCCCAACAAGAAACTACATCTTTGTAGCGATTCATAACAGCCTCCATATAATCTTCCATACGCTTATAAAGCTGCTTTTTGTTTAGTTTGTTGCCTTCAGCATCGGTAAAAAAGCTTGCTGGTGTTTGACTGTGCCAAACCAATGTATGCCCACGTACTTTCAGATTATTTTCTCTCGCAAAATTAGCAAAAGCATCTGCTCTTCCAAAGTCAAATGCCAAACCATTTATTGTGTCTGGCGCAGCCGTTGCCTGGTAAAATCCTCCAAAACCTTGTGGATTTTGACCCTGCCGCATCTGACGTGCCAAAAGGCTCTCGGGTTTCATCGAGTTTTCGCTGGTAATCGTATTGTAGTTTTCAACGATTGTTTTTGCAACATCGCCCGAATAATCGCGGCCGCCACCTACTGCTACCCCTGCCAGAAAATGACCTTTAAAAAGTTCTTTAAATGGCACGTAATCCGATTGCCCCTGTGCAGAGCCCATAGCACAAATTAAAATACCTAAAGTAAGTCCAAATAATTTTTTCATGAAAAATAAAGTTTAATTGCTTGCCTCATTTTTATATTTACTATAAAATACAGACTTCGCCCATCGCATAAGGTTTATTCAAAATAATGAAGGTGCGTAAAAATAATACAATACAAATAACTTTGAACACATGA
>SKHV01000459.1 GCA_007116765.1 Prolixibacteraceae bacterium
TCATATACGGAACCCATATATGGGACAAAAGCAAAAACCAAAATCAGGATGATGGGCTTTTTTTTACGGCCAAAGGCAACGATTTGTATGTGATAATGCCCCGTTGGCCTCATGGGAAAATTTCTGTGGAAGGAATAAGCTCGCTTGCATCCGCAAGTTTACTGGGGTTAGATATTCCAATTGAAACATCTGTTTTATCAAATGTATGGGGAAACTATCAGGCTAGAATATTTGTTCAAAAATGATTAAAAATACTCATATTTTATAAAATACACGCAAAAATTTTGAATGAGGTGAAAAGAATTATTTTTTTCAAAAAATGAACTTCATTTATTGTTGTCTTTTGCTTTTTTATCTATCTTCAATCAAGTTTTCATAAAATATTTAATTTCAAATTAACCATAAGAAATTATGACTGACAAACAATGGGAAAAGCTTGTAGCTTTAGTAAAAGGAGAAAAGACAGATGCCTTAGAAGCCGGATTTATTATTGATAGCCCATGGTTACCAAACTGGTACGGAATTACAATTCTCGATTATTTTTCGAACGATGAACTTTGGCTTAAAGCAAACCTGAAAGCCATGGAAACCTTCCCCGATGTAACATTTCTGCCCGGATTCTGGAGTGAATATGGCATGTGTACCGAGCCTTCGGCTTTTGGTGCAAAAAGCGTGTTCTGGAACGATGAATTCCCCTTTGCCGACAAAGTTATACATACACCCGAAGATATTGATAATCTTGAAGTTCCCAGCCCCGAAACAGATGGTTTGCTGCCTTTTATGCTTAATCGACTGAAACTTGCACAGCCGGCCATAGAAGCTGCCGGAAGGAAAATCAGATTTTCTGTATCGCGCGGACCACTGAATATTGCATCGTTTTTAATGGGCACTACCGAACTGATGACTACTATTATGATGGATCCGGACAGAGTGCATAAACTCATGCGCGTTATAACCGATTTCCTGAAACAGTGGCATGCCTTACAGAAAAAAACCATTCCCACTATTGACGGAATTTTGATGCTCGACGATATTGTGGGGTTTATTGGCGAAGATGAATTTGTTGAATTTGGTCTGCCCTACCTGAAAGAATTGTACGATACCGATGATTCGGTGAAATTTTTCCATAACGATGCCGATTGCAGCATGTCAGTGAAATTTTACCCCGAAATTGGAATAAACCTTTATAACCCCGGGCTCGACCTGTCAGTTTCTGAAATACAGGAAGCAACCAATAATGAACTGGTGGTTTTAGGAAGCCTTCCTCCGCGCGATGTACTGGCTGCCTGTACACCCGATGAAGTTTATAAACAAACAAAGAAAATGATTGAAGGTGTTGACAATAAATCGAAATTTATGGCTTCGTGTGGTGGAGGTATGCCCCCTAAAGTTTCGAGCGAAAACATCAGCGCATTTGTGAAAGCAGTTAAGGATAGCAATAAATAAATATTTATTTCTTCGGTATTGGCAACTTTTTTATTTTATTCCTGTCTGTAAGGGTAGATAAAATAAAACTATAAAAATTTTTAATTATGAGAAAGAAATACCCAATTACCGTGAAATTAATGTCGTTTTTACTAATCCTGACAATCTTGATTTCAGGCTGCTCAAGTACAACTTATATCCAATCGTACCCAAGTGGTGCCGATGTTTACCTAAATGGTGAAGCAGTAGGACAAACACCTTATGCAATGACGGATACAAAACCGATATTCAGCTGCACTTCAATTAGGCTCGAAAAAGAAGACCATTTGCCTTACCGTACAACAATTTGCCGCGACGAAGAAGCGGATGTAGGTGCATTAATTGGTGGTTTTTTCTTTTTCATACCATTTTTTTGGGGTTTGAAATACAAACCATCACGTACCTACAGTCTTATTCCTGTTGAAGGCAGCTCCATTAGCAACGAAAAAGCAATCCATTCTGAAGAATGTAAGAACAAAGAAGGTTTCGACAAACTTATAGATGACGAATTGGACTAAGACAATAATAAATTTAAATTAAAAGCAAAGTCAGTTCTTATTGTGGTGTTATTTCAATGCTGGCTTTATCTAAATTTTTGCTTATTGCTGTAATACTAATAGGTTCTTTAGATTTTCCTATTCGGATTAGTGCTGTAGCAATTCCTGCTTCGGTGGTAATAGCGTGCGGGTTCATTACTTTGGCACTTCCTACAATACTGAAATTTACTTCTGCATCGTTAATACGAACCACTGTTCCGTTTTTATCAAGAATGCTTGCATAAACGAAAACTGCATCGTTTGTTCCGGCAGTGGGTTTACGGCCACTTTCGTCAATTTCCAGTTTGATGCTTTCCGGCTCCACTGGTGTTGTTACCGTATGAGTGGCTACTACCTCTCCGCCAATATAAGCTTTGGCCAGTAATTCGCCGGGTTCAAATTTGTTTATGTTGAATGTAAATGACGGGTTTGCCAAATTGTTTGAAATACGGTTTTCATCGGGTTTTTGTTTGCCAAGGCTTTTGCCGTTTAGCAGTAGTTCAACCTCATTGGCATTGCTGAATATACGCACATCTAGTGGCGACTCTTCTGTCCACCACGAAGCAATGTGTACCATGGGGCCGCTTTCATATTTGTCGGAAACGATGTGGGCAGGGCGTTGGCTTTGGTAAAAGTAATAACTGAATTTCGGCAGCCTGTCAATGCTCATTATTCCCGAGGCTTCCAGATCGTCGGCATAACCGCGGTTGTAATCGAACATTACCCAGTAGCTATCGGAAAAAGCAGGTACGTTGAAATTGTCGTTATGAGATTCCTGTACGTTTGTGGCTTGCTGCAACAGTCGTACTTCGCCATCGGAAAGGAGTTGTCGGCTTGAGCGTTCGGCTTCAAGTAAGTCGCCCCATGTATCCTGGCTTAGCCCGGCATTCATTGCGTAATATTCCCAGTCGCCATATTCCGAAACGCTGTATGGTTTATCCGGTGCTGAATAATGTTGAATGCGATGTTGACGTGCTTGTAGGTAAATGTCGTAGCCATATTCCTGCCAGCCTGCCGTGTAGTTTTGGTCGCCCGGGTATTCTTCTTTTGCAATGCGGTGCAGCTCGTCAATAAACCATTCGTCCATCCACGATTCATTCAATGAAACTTCCCATGCTATTACGCAAGGGTGGTTGCGGTCACGACGCACCATGTCGTGAGCTGTCCTGAATATTTGTTGCTGGAATTCGGGGTCGCGTGTATAATACTGCCAACCCAAAATGGCATCGAGCACCACCAGCCCCAATTCGTTGCAGGCATCCATAAAAGCAGGGGAGTGGGGGTAGTGCGAAAGACGTACGTAGTCGAAACCTGCCGATTTTATTTTGTAAGCATCGCGGTATTGTGCCTCGTTGCTCAAGGCATAGCCTATGTATGGGTATTCTTGGTGGCGGTTTACCCCGCGCAAAAACATTTCTTCTCCATTAATGATGAATTTGTCGTCCACGATCTTTATCCTCCTGATGCCAATGATGGTTTCTTCTGAATCAAGTTCACGGCCATTTGCCATGATTTTTGTTATCAGGGTGTATAGCGATGGCGATTGCGGTGACCAAAGTTTTGGTTTTTCGACTTCTATTTGCATGGTATATTCGTTTTCTGAACCGGGTTGCAGTGAATTCTTTGTTGACATTTTTGAAATAAGCTTTTTGTCGCCTTCCCATATTTCATTCAATATGGTAAACGACTTACTCTTATCGTTGAAATTGGCTACATGTGTTTGTACTTGTACCGTTGCAATTTCATTATTTACTTGGGGATATGTTACAAAAACACCACCGCTGGCTACTTTGTCGGCTAAAATTGGATCGCTAATGTGCAAAGGGTTCTTTATTAATAGGAATGCATCGCGGTATAGTCCGCCATACATGCTAAAGTCTAGTATTTCTAATGGTTTGGGACCTGTAACCGGGTTGTCGGTATTGTCGAGTTTTACAAATATTGTGTTTTCACCACCCGGCATGGCTAAATCGGTAAAATCGAAAACAGCAGGCAAAAAACCGCCTAAGTGCGATTTCACTTTATGTCCGTTTACCCAAAATTCGGAAGTATTCATTGCTCCTTCGAAACGAAGAATGAGCCTTTGCCCTTTTACGGAAGAGGGTAGTGTGAATGTTTTTTTATACCAGCATATTCCCTGCCACTGGTCGTTCACGATTTTTGGTTCAATAAACGGTGTGTGAGGAAGGCTAACCGGTTCCCAAGTTTCATTTTCCTGTATTTCGTTGAACGAAGCATCGGAAATTACAAACTGCCAATTGTCGTTAAACAACTCTTTAGTTGATTTTTTAGCTGTACAAGACACAAACAATAACGCTAAGACTATACAATAAATGTTTAATTTTTTCATTTTTCAATAGATTAGAAATTTCAAGTTCAACAGTTTCGAAAATCCAGTCCGCTTTCGCTCTTATTTACACCAGGGTTATGGCGGACGGAGCATCCAGCATCCAGCATCCAACATCCAACATCGAGCATCCAGTATCAAGTATCAAGCATCCAGTATCAAGTATCCAGTATCGAGCATCCAGCATCCAGCACCTATCTAAACGCCTCTATTCTTTTAAGCGCGTTGCCCTCTTTGTCGAAAAGGCTGCGGCCAAGGTAATAAAGCTCTGAGCCTTCGGCCAAAATGCCTTCGGGTTCCCAATAGAACAATCCTTTTACTTTAGGGTATTTTCGCGCAATTTCGTGCA
>SKHV01000256.1 GCA_007116765.1 Prolixibacteraceae bacterium
ACCGTATCGGAGTTATAATGAACGTCGATCATCGGATCAGTTTCAGGATTCCATACCTCGGTATCTATACCATTGAGTATGCCACTGCACTTGCTTTTTTCCATTCTGAGTAATCCTTCCAAACCGCTCATCGAATGACTAATCTCTTCCATATACCCAGGAGAAACAGTGGTAACCCGCCACGCATTTTTAATTGCCGATGCCAGTGGGTTTATGTCTCCGTTCCATTCTACGAGCCCGGTTAAGTAGGAATGAAATGGAGGTAGATAATCGAGCTTATCAAAACCAAACTGTCCCTGATATTCACCATTATGAATAGTAAAAACTGTGGGTACATTTTCGAATTTTTTGTATTCCCATACATTTTTCATCATAAATGGAATAAAACCGGTATGTTGGTCGTGACAATGCACAATTCCAATTTTATTTTTCCATGAAGAAAGCCAGTTTAATGTTGCCACCTGAAAAGCAATAAAACGCCTTGTGTCGTCGTGATACGAATAAATATTTTCCCTGTCGAACAGTCCAGGAATGTCTATCATGTATAATTGATACCCAAGTTCAATTTTTTCGGGAACTAATACATTGAAAGTGAATGTTGCTTCGGCAATACGTGCAAAACCGGTGAAAATATTATTGAACGTGTTCACACTTCGGAATTTATTATAATAAAACGGCATTATCACCGAGGCTTTATGCCCAAGCATATTTTGATATTTGGGCAATGCCCCGACAACATCGGCCAGGCCGCCTGCTTTTGCTGCAGGGTAACATTCTGCACTTACATGGATAATATTCATTTCTATTTTTTTAGTCACGTTAAACACACATTTTTTTCTTCATTAAAATAAGAATAATAATCACACTGACATAAAATTAATTGCACTAATTTTAAATTAATTCATAAGTAACTGTTAATAAATAAGAAGTTATGGCATGTTATTTTGTATTAATCAAAAAAACCAACTTAATTTGCTCCAGAATTTATTACCTGAGTTAGAAATATTGCATAGTATTAACCCCAAAAAAAGAATTTATCATGAGCATAAAGAAACAAGTATTAAAATCGAAACCGGTTTGTAAGGTTACTTTTAAACTAAGTAAAGCAGAAGCTCAAGGAGCAAAAACTGCATTTTTAGTGGGCGATTTCAACAATTGGAGTGAAACCTCGCACGAAATGAAAGCATTGAAAGATGGCTCATTCTCAACAAACATTGATTTAGAAACCGGCAAAAGCTACCAATTTAGGTATTTACTTGATGGCAATACATGGCTAAACGAAAGTGAAGCCGACAGCTATTCAAACAGTGGTATTTCGAATGAAGAAAACTGCGTGCTTGAATTATAAAATTGAAGTATAAGAATATTATAAAATAAGGATTGTTTTTCAGTAAATAATCCTTCTTTTCTTTACAATTTTCAATAAGTATACTCTTTACCGTCTTCGAGATGGAAAGTTTTTCGTCCTTTTCCTTTAAAAACAGGATTTATGTATGAATGAATGTCGTTTACTTCACCTGCATTGATTTCGTCGATGGGCGCACCTACATAATAAACCCAGAAACGCAGTTGAGGCTCAGGGCTTAAGCGCGATTCACCTACACGGGCAATGGGGGTTCCGGCTTCGATGGTATCGCCCAATGCAACCATAAACGATTCATCGGCCAAAAGTTCGTAGCGGCCAAAAGTCAAATCGGGATGAAGAATTGTGATAGTGTTGTCGCCAATTTTTCGACCATCGCGTTCCTGTACAACTGTTTGTTGGCTAACAACTCCACCCCTGCATGCGTGAACTACATCACCTGCATCCATTTCAAAAGCCCATAAAATTTTCTCGGGAGTTCGGCTGCGGGTAAGGTCAAATGCCACTGCCTTTACCGTTTTACCTTCAGAAAAAGGCAACAAGTAAACCGCATCATGATCGTGTTCAACCGGATATGCACCAATGCGAGTATTAAATCTATATTCAAACCCACCTGCCAATTCAAGAAAAGTACGCGACAAGGAGAAAATTTTATATTTCCCGGGCATAACAGTACCTACGTATGGTAGTTCACAGTCGGCACTCATATTATCAAATTCGGTGAAATTAAGTTCTATTTGCATGGGAAAATAGTTCGGGTTTTCGGCATAAAAATCATATAGTCCGTCTCCTACCCTTTCTGTGCTTACCTTTAATCGTTCAATGGTTTGTGAATTCACGTTCAAACAAGCCAAAAAGAGAAAAACAGTTGCAACAATATATTTCATAATCCATTTTTTTCAATGACACATTAAATATAGGGAAATACTGTCTTTGAACAATGATATTTTTTTCGTTCTTTTAATGTCTATGAAGAACGAACACCATGATACAGGTTGGAAGTGGGTTCCCAGCCTATATTTTGCTCAGGGTTTTCCTTATATTCTGGTAATTGTAGTATCCACCGTTTTATATAAGAATTTAGGCCTGAGCAATGCTCAAATCACTTTTTATACCGGATGGTTTTACCTTCCGTGGGTACTAAAACCCTTTTGGAGCCCCTTTGTTGACCACCTTAAAACAAAGCGCTTTTGGATAATTGCTACACAGTTTATAATGGGTGTGTTAATAGCATCGGTTGGTTTGACCCTCCCGCTTGAAGCTTATTTAAAATGGAGCATCATTTTTTTCTGGCTCATTGCTTTCAGCTCGGCAACTCACGATATTGCCGCCGACGGGTTCTACATGCTTGCATTGAATTCACATCAGCAATCGTTTTTTGTAGGAATAAGAAACACGTTCTGGCGCGTTTCGTCAATTGCAGGACAAGGTGGTTTGGTTTATCTTACCGGATTATTGATCAATCACAATGTTCCGGTTAAAAACGCCTGGACACTGGTGCTGATTTTTGCAGGAGTTGTTTATTTCAGCATTGCATTGTACCACCGATTTATTTTTCCGAAGCCGGCATCGGATCCCGAAATGAGAATTTCAAACGGTAAAGATGCAATAGTTGAATATTTCAAAACCTTTGTTTCATTTTTCAAACGAAAAAATATAATCATCTTCTTATTGTTTGTGCTGCTGTACAGGTTGGGCGAAGCTCAGTTAATAAAGCTTGCCGCACCGTTTTTACTCGACACAAAAGCAGCCGGCGGCCTTGAATTAAACAACGAACAAGTAGGTTGGGCTTATGGAACTGTTGGCGTAATTGGTTTAGTTTTAGGTGGGATTTTAGGCGGCATTGCAGCATCGAAAAAAGGACTCAGGTTTTGGATTTGGCCAATGACTCTGGCTATTATGCTGCCCAATTTTGCTTTTGTTTACATGGCATACGCGCAACCATCAAACATTATCCTTATTCAAATTCTTATTGCAATTGAGCAATTTGGTTACGGCTTTGGTTTTACTGCCTATATGCTTTACCTGATTTACTTTGTGCAGGGCGAAAACAGAACTTCGCATTATGCAATAGCTACAGGAATAATGGCTCTTGGGATGATGGTTCCGGGAATGATCAGCGGATGGATTCAGGAACTCCTCAATTATCAAAACTTTTTTATTTGGGTAATCATCAGTTCTGTTCCGGGAGCATTGCTTATACCCTTTCTAAAAATAGAAAAAGAATTTGGAAAGAAAAACTGACTTGTTAATAATTTTTCACACTTAACGGTTTTCAATTTATATATACTAAGCATATATTTGGGGGATAATAAAGCCATGAAATATAAACCACAAAAAATGAAGCAAGTTATTCTTATTACCGGCATATCTTCAGGATTCGGCAAAGAGATTTCAAAATTATTAGCAGAAAAAGGACACATAGTTTACGGAAGCATCAGGAGTGAATGCAAGGTGGAACCGGGGGTAAAAACCGTGTTTATTGAACTCACCGCTCCCAAAACCATAGCCGATGCTGTTCAAAAAATAATTGACACCGAGGGGCGTATTGATGTGCTCATTAACAACGCGGGCATGCACTCGGGCGGCCCGTTTGAAGACACCCCCGACGAGATAATCAGGCAACAAATGGACACCAATTATTTTGGATGGATAAATGCTATGAAAGCCGTTATTCCGCATATGCGCAAACAAGGTGGCGGAAAAATCATCAACATCAGTTCAATTGGCGGTTTAACCGGCATGCCTTTTCAGGGTGTTTACTCTGCCTCAAAATTTGCAATTGAAGCGGTAAGTGCTGCAATGCGTGCCGAAATAAGACCCTTCAACATTAAAATGGTAGTGGTGAACCCGGGCGATTTTAAAACCCGAAACGTAGAAACCCGTATTGTATCCATTGCTGAAAACAGTCCGTATAAAGAGCAATTCGAAAAAACCCTCCGAATTTTTGAACGCGACGAAACAAACGGTGAAGACCCTGTGTTACTTGCTAAAACCATTTCAAAAATAGTGAATAAAAAAAATCCGAAACAACGTTACATTGTGGGATCCCTAATACAGAAAATGGCAGTTTATATTAAACGCATAATACCAGAATCGATTTTCAACCGGTTAATTGCCAATCATTACGGCATTAAATATTGACAACTTATGAACTTGCAGGATATAGAAAATAGAATAAACAAGCTCAGGGATGAAATTGAACACCACAGCTATTTATACTATATTAAATCGCAACCCGAAATTTCCGATTACGATTTCGACCAAAAGCTGAAACAACTTGAACAGCTTGAAAACGAGTATCCTCAGTTTGACTCCCCCTACTCGCCC
>SKHV01000318.1 GCA_007116765.1 Prolixibacteraceae bacterium
GGGTCCTGACTCTCTGCATGCTGCTTGGAAGGCTTGAGATCTATACTGTTCTTATTGCCTTTTCAAGAATTTCCTGGAGAAGGTGACCCAACTGTATCTCCAAAGTTCATGGAAAACGGCTCAGATCAAATTGGTCAGACATTACTCCTGAAGTTGCACTATTTCTCTCTTCGTTTGCCGATTTTATTGATACAGATCTTACTGAGGGGACTGCTATGAATGAGATTAAAAAGAACATTACTAAATTAGTAAAACAACCAAAAAATCGGCATGCAATTGAATTAATTTGCCGGTATGCACCTGTTAACAAAACAACCATAAGAAATTTGGTCTACGAACAGCTTGTGAGTCGACTGAATGAATTGGGAGTAAGAAATGTCCGTATCGAGTGGCATTTCCCAAACCAATCGCTCAGACCAAAGGAATTTAACTTTGCAGTGGGTGATCTTAATGACAAGTTGTTTCGCAGATCCGGTCGCATCTACTACATGCTATATGCCGGATTAACTGATGATCCGGATATCGGAGATGAATTCACTGCTCATTGTATGCTTTGGGATGCCAAATATGACTCATCTAAAGGGAAATCAGCAACATGTAAAAATTTCCACAAGAAATTATTAGAGAGAGCCAAATTACCAGTGTCGTTAGCCAAAAACAGACAATGGGGGCCATGGCATTGCCTTTATACCGGGCATAATTATCGACTTAAAGATCTCGGGGACGGTGATGCAATTGCCCTTGCAAACATACTCAGTGACTGTATCTCCAGCACTTATAGAAAAATTAAAAAAGCTATTGATACTATCTAGTTTCTGTTCAGAACGACACGTGTATTGACAAATGGGTTGCCCTGAGTTATATTAAGTCAATAATACACCACATATTCTTGACCATATAAAAAGGACAACCCAAATGAGAATTAAGACAGAAATTCAGCCGTGTTTTTTTCTTACAGTTCTAAATGATCAGAAGATCGTCAAACAGTACCATGATAAATATAATAAAATAGCTGACCTGTTGAATACTAATCCTTTGATACTGAACTTAGTTCATAGTGATCTAAAAAACTACGGTTCTGTATGGGGTCGAAAATCAAGTTTTACTACCGAACAGGTACTGAGAATGCTGATTGTAAAAACAATCGAAATGCTAAGTTTTCGTGACCTGATTATAAGGGTAAGTGAAAGCGATTTTCTGCGAAATTTCACAATGATCGGCATGGGAAAAATGATGAGCTTTGGTTTTGTCAATGGCGCTTTTAAACATATTAGAGAAGAAACCTGGGAGGAAATTAATGGTCACCTCGCCATCTTTGCCAAAAATGAAGGTTTAATCAGCTCTGAGTGCTTACGTATCGACAGCACTGTATGTGAAAGTAACATTCGCTATCCAACAGATTGGGGACTGCTTTGGGACAGCTACAGAGTATTAAGCCGCATGATGCGCAAAGCGACAACATGCGATAGGACCTTAGATTGCGGATTCAGATTTCATGATAAAAAGGTTAAGAAACTGTGCACGTTTATTTCAACCAGTGGTTCAAGAAAAAACAGGTCTGTAAAGAGAAAGGTTAAGAAAAATTTGCGTGTTTTGGTTGAAAGAGTTGAGAATGTAACATCCAAAGCACATCAGTTTATTGCCAATGCTACCGTGGTTGGGAGCAATAGCACAGAAGCTCTGGTGGTGATAGAAGAGCTTAAACAGATACTGCCTTTAGTCCAAAATGTTTCTCAGCAAGCACGAAAGGCACAAATCGAAGGGAAGAAAGTACCTGCTTCAGAACGAGTCTTCAGTATTTTTGAAGAACACACAGAACTTTTGAAGCGTGGCAAAGTTAATAAACCGGTTGAATTTGGTCATATGGTAAATATCGGCCAAACAAAAGAAAAATTCATCACTTATTATTCAGTTGAGGAAAATTCCCGTCATGATACAGTACACAAAGATCTTGTTCTTGAGGACCACAAGGAACTATTTGGATATTATCCGAAAGTTTTCGCAGCGGATAAAAATTATTACGTCAGTATGGATGATGTAAATGAGTGGGAAGAAGAAATTGAAACTTTTGGAGTTGCAAAAAAAGGTCGCAGAAATGCTGATGAAATTAATCGAGAGCACAGTGATGAATTCCGCTCTGCCCAGAAATTTCGTGCAGGGGCAGAGGGAAGTATATCAGTCTTAAAACGTGCATTTGGTCTAAGAAGATGCATTAATAAAGGTTTTAGCAGTTTTGCAGCAACAGTGGGGTGCATAGTTTTCTGTCACAACATAGTTCAGTTGGCCGGAAGTTAGCTCATTAAAGGATTTGAGAAGGAATGATTTGGTGTTGAAAAAAAAATTTGACATACTATACCCACATTTATTTACAATTGGCAATGCATTTGTGGTACTTGAGGGAAAATTGGATAAAATGCAGGTTGGTATTTGTGAAAATTACAGAAAACAAACTTTAATCAGAAAACCAGTTTAATGCGTTTATAAAAATTGGCTATTCTGAACAGGAACTATCTAAGATTGTTTATGGAGGTTGTGTTTGGATGAGGCCAGTAGAAATCCGTGGGATTGCTTATCATGAGACAGGTCATGCCGTTATGGCGTGGAGAAGATGCACCATAGGGAAGCGAGTTACAGTAACATATAAAGTGCTTTTTTGTAATTTCTAATCGGAGTAATTATGAAGAATTGCATAGGCGAAATTGAATGGTGGGGAGGGTATGGTTGCTGGGATCCGACCCAAAAGTATGGTTATTTAGCCGGAAATAAGAGGGTTTTTAAAAACGCTCTTCGATTTGATCTCCAGCTACTTGAGAAAGGCTTAAAGGTAATTTATTCTGAGACACCTATAGAAGGCAGTGCTTCTATAATAACAAACGTAAGGCTGTTTTCATCAACAGCGGGTCAACAATCGCCAGATGGTGGTAATAATTTAAGCTCAGTTGAGGAAATAATCTCATATTTGAATAATGAAAGCAACATTACTTCCTTAAATTCCAATGAAATTATATCCTCGATTGATGCGATAATAGAAGGGAATGACGACGTAAAGATTATTAGTAGTATAATACTACCTACAAAATTAGGTTTGGATTACTTATGGCAATCAAATTTGAAGTTGGCTATATTCGAGACACTGTTATCTGTTTCTGATGACAAGTTCCATCTTATCAACACTGTTGCACCTATTCTTTCTACCACTGAAATAGTTGATTTTATCTCAAAATTTGAGATTAATATTCCAGAAATGGTTTTTGTGACACAATCCATGGTTTCGGAATCTGTGGATTGTCAAGTAATTGAAGCAATTAAGCAAAACTTGCATAAAGAGCAGAATACATTGGAAAAATTAACCGTAGGTGAATTTTTTAATTATACACCAAAAAGGGACATTTATTGTCAAATTTTGTTTATTAAAAAGGCCTTGTGGTTATATCAAAGGTCATCTAAGGATCATAAAATTCTAAGTTATTGTCTTGCCAAATTGCCAGATGCAACCGATGTCGATAACCATCTCACAAAATGTTTAATAAGCCTGCTTAATTTATTTGATAAGGAAATGGCTTGCCGTGAGGAAATCGTACGCATAATTGGTAAAACTTTTTGGGAGTTTCTTGAGAAAAACCAGGTTGTTTTTAAAAACAACAAACATATTATGCTTGAATATTTCAAACTATTGCTGCCTTGGTGTGATAAGAGCATTCGGAATATAAAAAATAAAAGCTGTGTAAGGGATAACCGCTTTAGGGAAGCTCGTTTTCGAAAAACTAAAGAGGAAGTGGAAATGGGCTATAAAGAATGGCATGAAAAACAGGGTATCTCAAAACAAGCGGATTACACTGGCGGTATTGTTAGTTGCACCGGCGAATTTTCGTGCAGAAAGGACAAATGTTACCATGCCGCCACCTTTGCTTTTACTGATCCCAAAGAGGATTTTTCAAAAATTACCCTCATCGAACTATTTAATATACTTGGGTTTGACATTATGGCAACAAGGAATGATGTATATAAAACATATACAATAGATATTCTTTGCGGTTGGATAAATCGACTGTTTTTATCAACTGACTCTCAACAGTTCTGCTGTTCAAAGTGTAAAAAACTTATGATACCAGCTTCAACCCAAAACGAGGAAGCGTATAACTTTGACTGGACGTCCTCAGTGTTGTACTTCCGTTGTAAAACCATCAATCATGATCAGGATGTTTATATATCGCATTGTAAAAACCCCAATTGTGTTAACACAATTGATTCGCGTACGTCAAAGTATAAGTGCAGCAATGGGAAATATATATGCCCTGTATGCAACTTCTGTAATTGCTCTACTCATATAGACAAGTATCAGATGACTGGGATTAATTATCCATGTCCGTCTTGTTATAGGGTAATGCAGTATGATGATAGTAAAGGCTCCCTTTGCTGTGAATATTGCAAGGTGCATTTCCCCTGGAAAAAAATTGACAGTTGGGCAAAAAGCAATGGGATGCATACGAACAGTTTTGTATTAGTGAATTGCAGAAGTCAAAAAGAGGAAGTATTAAACGATTTTTTTTTGCCTGACTTTAAATTACCAGATACTAAGACGGTCAATAAACTTAAATCTATAATGTAACTAATATACACATTCAGGCAGTTGTTTCTACAAAACTATTCTGGCGGACAGGAAATAAAAAAAAAAAAAAATGTACCCA
>SKHV01000421.1 GCA_007116765.1 Prolixibacteraceae bacterium
ATGGATTTAATGTGGACAGTACATCCCGGTGCTAATCCGGTTGAATTACTTGAAAAATATCCTGAACGCTTCAGATTAATGCACCTGAAAGATTTAAGAAAAGGGGTGGTAGGCGATTTGACGGGTAGAACTCCTGTTGAAAACGATGCAGTTCTCGGAACAGGTCAGGTTGATATACCCGCTGCATTAAAGGCAGCTCAAAACACCAATATTGAGTATTATTATATTGAAGATGGGCATCCAGATGTTCTTACCCGTGTGCCTCAAAGCAGAAAATATATACTGGGTATAACTGGAGAATAGTATGATATTAATATCAAAAGCTTTCAATAAAAAGTAAATATTAAGCATAGTGTAATAAATCTCTTCTCATTTTTTATGATTCTGCTTTTCATGCATATAGAATGCAATGGGAAGCAGTTTCATTTTAATTGTATATCAATAATTAATTCTGATGTATTTGTTTTTGAAAAACTGAATAACAATGAATTCTACTTTTTGGGCATTACGCAATAATCCACACTGTACACAATTGAATTATTTTGTCATGTAGCACAAATAGTTCAAAACTGGTGCATTCCTTCTATCTCTTGACAACAAAATGCAACTGTTTCATTAATTTAATATTGAAATTTAAAGTTTTAGTATAAAAAAATAATTTATTTATGAAATACATATATTTACTGATATGCTTATGCATTGTTTTTGCAACATGCAAAAACAATAATCAGGTATTGGATACTGACAAATATCTAAATTTTTCATTGCAGCAAGCTAAAAGATATCTAGAGTACAATGATGATGAATTAAAGAGTCCGCGATACATCAAACCCGGAGATGTGTCATGGACAACTAAAAGTGTAAACAATTGGACATCCGGATTTTGGCCTGGAATACTGTGGTATTTATATGAGTATAGCGAAGATTCTTTTATACGCGAACAAGCAAATAAATGGACACTTCCGCTAGAGGGTGCAAAAAACAGAGAACGCCCTAATCACGATCTTGGCTTTATGGTTTTTAATAGTTTTGGAAATGGTTATCGCTTGGTGAATGATCCATTCTATCTCCCCATTATTCTGGAAACTGCCGATTCTCTTGCTTCTTTGTTTAATTCCAATGTAGGCACTATACTTTCATGGCCATGGGCAATTGAAGAATATGATTGGAATCATAATACAATTATCGACAACATGATGAACCTTGAATTGCTGTTTTGGGCATCAAAAAATGGAGGCAAAGATCACCATTATGATGTTGCGGTAACTCATGCACTAACCACAATGCGCAATCATGTTAGGAGTGATTATTCCACTTACCACATTGTGATTTATGATAGTTTATCAGGCGATGTACTCAATAAAACAAAATATCAAGGTTATGCCGATAATTCTATGTGGTCGCGTGGACAGGCTTGGGCCATATATGGTTTTACAACTTGCTATCGTGAAACTGGCATGGAAGTATTTCTGGAAACAGCTAAAGATGTAGCAAAAACTTTCATAAACCGTCTCCCCGATGATTATGTCCCGTATTGGGATTTTGATGCACCGAATACACCAAATGAATATAAAGATGCTTCTGCTGCAGCTGTTGCTGCATCGGCACTTATTGAATTATCCGCTTTTATTGAAGATAAAAACGAAAGCGAGTGGTTTCATCAAAGTGCTATTAATATTTTACGTTCCCTCTCTGAAAATTATTTGTCCGATGGTTCAAATCATGCAGTTTTGTGGCATTCGGTTGGGAATTTGCCAGTTAATTCCGAAGTAGATGTACCTATTATTTATGCCGATTATTACTTTATTGAAGCCCTTTTAAGAGAAAGAAAACTTCAAAACAATTTTTAATGACAATTATAGATAGTCATTGAAAAATCAGTTAAATTACTAGAATATAAAATGTTAAACTATAAAATATTTTAAATCATGCATTCATTTTTAAAAAAAATCAGTTTGTTGTTTTTGATTATTTCACTAAACTTGTTGCCAATTATATCTTTGTCGCAGAATACTCAAAAAGACAATGTCCCCGAGATTAGTATTGTTGATAAAGACATAACCACTCGATGGGGTGGGCGTTTTGATAGCAATAAGGTTGAAGTGAAATCCAATTGCGATGAGGTAGAATTGTTTGTAAATGGAAATTCACAGGGAATAATATCTCGTAAAAGCAGGGATTTTAGAAGGAACGGGTTTCAGTGGAATGTTAGGTTTCGCGAATTTGGTACCCACCTGGAGGTAGTTGGACGTAAAGGCGATGTAGTTGTTTCCGATCAAATGGACATTAATTATCTAACGCAGGAATGGGACAAACCTTATAGACTAATGCCCGAAGTCTCTGCATTGAGCGATGATGTTGCAACGGTTACCATAGTGGTTCTTGATAAAAATGGAGTTTTTTGTTTTGATGAGAATAGGTCGATAGAACTTTCTCTCGTGGGCGAAGGTGAAATAATCGGGCAATCTGACAATACGTCTTGTTTCCATACCATTCAGGTTGTTGGTGGAAAAGCACCACTTACCAAAGTCAAGTTAAATGGTGGAAAATCAGTTTTGTCAGTGCAATCTCAAGGACTGCCAATTGCTTTTCTTGATCTTGCTCCTGCCACAAAAGAAAATGATATTCTTCCGGAAATGCTGGGCAGCCTGTCTCTTTTTAATCTTCCTTCAGCAGATGAAGTATTGCATTACATGAACATGGTAGCCGACTGGCAGATGGATAATCTACCTGAACCAAAACAACGGCCCGGTTCTAATAATCCTCCTTACTGGTATGATCATTTCGACTGGACCAATGCGTCTCTTTATACCGGAATTATGGCGCATTGGCGCACCACCGGCAATCAAAAGTATTTCGATAAAATGCTTGAATTTTCAGAGGAAATAAATTTTCAGCCAGGTACCAGACTGTTGCATGCCGATGACCATATTATAGGGCAGATTTATGCTGAAATATATATGGAAAATAATGATCGCAGGGTCATCCAACCTATGTTGGACACCTTTGATAAAATTATGGAAACACCGCATAAAGGACGAGATATTTGGTATTGGTGCGATGCCCTTTACATGGCTCCTCCTACTCTTGTTTTATTGTCGAAAGTGACCGGCGACGACAAATACATTGATTTTATGGACGAACTGTGGTGGGATGCTACTGATCTGTTATATGAGCAAAATGAAATGTTATATTACCGCGACAACCGTTTTGTAATCAAAGCTGATGGAACAGGACGCCGAGAACCCGATGGTAGTAAGGTGTTCTGGAGTAGAGGTAATGGCTGGGTGCTGGGAGGCCTGGCAAGGGTTCTTGAATATATGCCCTCTGACTATCCCAGTCGCGAAAAATATGAAAATCTCTTCCGTGAAATGTCGTCAAGCATTACTAAGTTGCAAAGCCCTGATGGACTGTGGCGGTCAAGTCTGCTTTACCCTGAGTTCAACCAGGCAGGTGAATCTAGTGGGACTGCATTTTTTGCCTTTGGGCTTGCTTGGGGCGTAAACCAGGGACTGCTTTGCGAAGAAACATACATGCCTTATATTCTGAGATCGTGGAATGGTTTGGTAAACAATGTACACCCCAGCGGGAAGCTTGGATGGACACAGCAGATTGGCTTTGCTCCCGATGATATTGATGCTGATATGTCGGAAGTATATGGTGCGGGAGCTTTCTTGCTTGCAGGAAGTGAGCTTGTTAAATATATGAACCAGCGAGTTCAGACCAAATAATGAAGAATAAGAATAGCTTAAATGACACAATAATTTACGACATAAAGCAAAATGTATCAATTATCTTTAATTTTTAATGTAAACTCAATTGAATTATGAAAAATTTGTACAAAACATTTTTAATAGTAGCTGCTTTGATTTTTTGCGGCTCTGCTTTTGCACAGGACGATGACCCTGTGAAACAAAAAAAGGCACTTGACCCGGTGATTACTGAATCGGGTATAGTGCAGGTTGTTGTGAAAATAAATGAAAGCTTCGGAGGTACTGAAGGCCGGGGCGACTTCGGCATTATTGCTCATGATGAAACAGAGGAATTTGATAATTGGAACTCAGGGCTTGCTCTTGCAATTATTGATTACAACGAAGGCTCCCCTATATTACGTGGATGGAATGGTGCCCTTGATACCTGGGGTACTGATGAAAAAAGCTTGAATCTTGGCGATGCTTTTTCTTTGTGGTTCGACATGGATGTTGCATCAGGTACATATAGTATTTATGTACAAGGCGAGAATGATGCGGATGTGACTCTTCTTGGAGAAGAAAATTTAATACCAAGAGCGGTTAGCAAAGATTATACCCCGAGAGACAAAGCCGAATATCTCACAGTTGCTGTTAATCGGAGATGGAATGATCTTTCAGTTGTGGATATAGTAAAGGAAGCTGAGGTTGTGGATGCTATTGAACCGTACTTTCTTCAGGTACCCTTTTTAGGAGCTCCTGTAACTTTGCCAGGTACCATAATGGCTGTTGAATATGACAAGGGTGGCCAAGATATTAGTTACTACGATACTTCTGAAGAAAACAGAGGTGTTGCACAAAGAGGTATCGATTTTCGTGTTAATGAATGGGTTGATATCGATAACCATCCCGATAGTGGCTATGTAGTAGGTTGGACCGCTGACGGTGAGTGGATGGAATACACTGTTGTAGTTCCCGAAGCCGGGA
>SKHV01000190.1 GCA_007116765.1 Prolixibacteraceae bacterium
TTGTATTCGTTGCTCAATACCAGCTGATTCACTAGATTTTTGCCTACAAGACCGGTTGCTCCGGCAACTATTGCTGTTTTTTTCATCATGTTGAACGAATTTGTTTGCAATTCTAAATAATTTCGAGCACTCCCTGCTGAACCCATCCGGTATTGCCATCTTCTAATCTAATTTCGAGCCAGATGTTTATTTGCTGTTTTATTTCCACCTTGAGTCCTTCGTGAATCACAAATAAATCGGTTCCTCCAACATCGGGCGATGATTTAACGGTTACGGTAGGTGTGAAAATAATGGCATGGTTGCGTTCAATTAATTTTTGATGTTGCTTGCGTGCAAGCATAAGGGATGTGCTTGAAAGTATGAGGAATATAATGGCTAAAATAAAGCCTGTTTTTTTGAACACTAATGTGCGGGAAAATAAAAACACCAACGCAAAAGCAAGCATGACTAAAAAAGCAACGATGCTAAAAATGGACCAGTTGTCTGCACTTTGAAGATTAGCAAGATTCTGTATCCATTTAATAAAAAACGGAGTAGGCAGGGGTTCAATATTGTCAATTACAAACTGGTTGGCCAGTTGAAGGTTAAACTGAATAGATTCATTGTTGGGATCGAGTAGCAGCGCACGTTCGTAGTTCAATATGGACAAAGTGTACTCGCCCGATTTATAGTATGCATTTCCCAAATTATAATATAGAGCAGCCGATTCGTAGTTCTGATCTAATATGCTTTCGTATAAAAGGGCTGCAGCTTGAAATTCGCTTTCGGCATACAGCTCATTTGCCCTTTTGAGTGAATCGGCAGGGCTTGCAATGGATGAAAATGCAAATAATAATATGAGAAAAGTATTGATAAGCTTCATTTTAATTAAATGTTTGTGTTCTGATTTTTATACTCTTTTGCGTATCTGTTTTTCAAATTTTCCGATTAGTTTTTCCGATTGCTTATACAACTCGTGAATTGAGCGGTTTACCTGAGCGGGCGCATAACGTGCCATTTCGCAAGTATCAATCAAATCGATAAATTCTTCAATTGTTTCATGAGTTACATTTACTTCCTGTAAAGTGTTGCGTGCATTGTCGCGGTTAAGTTCCGATTTTGGCATGGAAAGTTTGTCGCTCAAATAGCCCCAGAATGCTCGCAACAAGGTTTCAAAAAAGTCATCGGTGTTGTTGTTTTTCACGCACGCAGCTGCTGCTTTGAGATGCTTGCGAGCTATACGGCTGGCTTTTTTATTGCGCATGAGTGCTAAATTTGCATTTTCACGCATTCTTTTCTTCTGAAGCAGTGTTATTAGTGCAAAAATAAGCAATAGGGCAGCATAAGCACCATAAAATAGAGTGCTTCCGAAGAAGTAATTGTTTCGGGGATGTAATTTGTCGTCGGACTGATTGATGTATCTTATGTCCTCGCCAATAAAGCGGATATCCTCTCGGGAACGGCTACTTATTACTGTAGTGCTTTGCTGATCGGAGCCACGCTCTACGTTTATCTCGAATTGTTTGGTGTTAAGAGTAATGTATCTCTTTTGTGAGGGATCGAAATACACAAACTGTTTGGACGGAATGGTAAATTGTCCGGGGAAACGAGGCAATACAACTTGTTCGAAACTTGTTGAACCAATTATTCCTGCATCGACAGCCCTAAAATCGTATGATGTGCGAGGATCATACACTTCGAAATCGGGTGGAAATGCATAATCGATTGGTGAAATATGTCGGAGATTTCCGTTTCCGTCTACTTTTGTGGAAATGGTAATGGCTTCGTTTGTGGCTATGTTAGTTTTATCAATATTCGACGACAAGGAGAATTTGCCCACTGCTCCGGTAAATGCAGCCGGTGCCGGTGGTAAATCAATTACGTTAATTGCTATTCGCTTTGTTTTACGGGTGGTTCGTATAGTACGCGTTGACCCAAAAAAATCGTCGAATATGCTTTGAGGCCTAACTCTCTGTTGCACATCAAAAGTCAGTTCGGCCGGTTCAATATATAGCATGCCTGTTTGTTGTGGTATTAGTATTTTTTTCTGTAGGGTATACACGTTATATATAATTCCGTTTACCGCTTCTCGGGCGCGGGTTTGCTCGGCTTGTGGAAGCTGAATGTCTTGTGTCCAGAATCCTTCAAAAGAAGGCAGGGTTTGGTTGGCAACCGAAAGCCCAACCCGACTGTAAAGTTTGAAAGTAGCGACAATTATTTCGCCTTTATATGCATTAGTTTTATCAATTTCGAATTTAATGAACAGGTTCTCGTCGGAATGAACGTCATCGCTTGGTTCTCCCGCTGACTGCTGCCTGCTTTGTGGCTGTTGGGTTCCTTGCTGTTGTCTTCCTCTTATAACTTGAATACTAATTGAGTTGGATTGGATCATTTTTTGTCCAGCCTTAATTGCAGCGGGTGGAATAGTGTATGTTCCTTCGGTTTTAGCTCTTAAAATAAATGTATATGAGTAATTTACGGTTTGTGATGTGCGTCCGTTAACAATTTGAACACTTCGGCTCGATGAAACACTTGGACCCATAAGAATATCGAAATCGGCAAGTTGTGGCAACTGTACATCCTCCCCACGTTCGTTGAGTGAAAGGGTGAGGCTGAACTGCTCTCCAAGCGTTACAATTTCGGGAGCCGACATGGTGAATTTCAAATCATCGGCATAAAGTGAAATGCCGCTTAATAAAAGTATAAATGATATAATTGCTCTTCTCATAGTGCTATTTAATAAGTGCAAATATAAAACAACAACCGGTTGATGTAAAACATTTACGTTTTAGTTTCTTACCAATCGATATTAGGTTGTGATACATTGGCCTTTTCGGCCTCTTCTTTTTGTACTCTTTCCTGTGTTTGCTGTTCGTCGTTTTGTAATGCCTGCAACATACGTTCGGCATCCTGTCGCGATATGTTTATAGGTTGTTCCTGCTCTTGCTGTTGTTGATCCTGGTTTTGATCCTGATCTTGATCTTGATCTTGTTCCTGATCTTGATCTTGGTCTTCATTTTGATCCTGATCCTGTTCCTGATCCTGTTCCTGTTCCTGTTCCTGATCTTGCTGTTCTTTCATTCTACGGGCAAACTCGAGATTGTAAATGGCATCAAAATCGTCGGGATTATTTCTCAGTGAATTTTTGTATGCTTCAATGCTTTCATCAAGTTTGTTTTGTCCGAGCAGCGCATTTCCGTAATTAAAAAAAACCTGTGCTTTCTCCTCCTTGGTTTCAGCCATTGCTAGAGTATTTTCAAATTGTGTTGCGGCCTCGGCCATTTTGTCTTGTTTGAAAAGTGCACTACCGATGTTATTTTGCGCTTTAATATCTTCGGGTCTGATTTCCTGTGCCTTTCGGTATTCTACTTCAGCATTGGTGAAATTCTCGGTGTCGATATTTGTAGAGTCGCTATTTTCGATAGCTGTTTTGAAATACCGATTACCCTGCCTTATGAATTTTCGCTCTTTTTGAGCATAACCTTCAAGCATTGAAAATAGTAATATGCTAATAATTAAGTATTTCATTATGCGTTGTTGTTTTTAATTTTTCACCTTTTCAGTTTTGAAAATCTTTACATTTTTCAAATACTTATTTTTTCTTTCAAGAATAAAAAACTCAATAAAGAGTAGGATTAAGGCTACAGCAATTAAGTATACAAATTGGTCGTTGTATTCGCTGTAAATTGTAGCCTCAAGCTCGGTTTTCTGCATTTTATTTATTTCGTCGAAAATGGTATTGATGCCTGCTTCAGCATTATTTGCACGTACATAGCTTCCACCACCTGCAGCAGCAATTTCTTGTAGCATTTGTTCATCGAGTTTGGTAATCACTACTTCACCGTTTCGGTCGCGCCTAAAATCGCGTTGACCACTTGCATTAGTAAGTGGGATAGGTGCACCTTGTGGAAGTCCCATTCCAATTGTGTGTACAATTATACTTTGTTCTAGAGCCTTTTTTGCCATTCCAATGGCATCGTCCTCATGGGTCTCGCCATCGGTTACAATAATAATTGCTTTGCTGCTTTCGTCGTTTGGCGTAAAAGAGTTAATGGCTAAATTAATGGCAGAGCCAATCACAGTACCCTGACGAGGCACTATGTCGGTACTTACCGAGTTGAGAAAAAGTTTTGTAGCCGAGTAGTCGGTAGTAATTGGTACCTGAACATATGCATCGCCGGCAAACACGATGAGTCCGATTTTATCGTTCGATAGTCTGTCGGTAAGGCGCGAAATTGCTCGCTTTGACCGTTCGAGCCTGTTAGGCTGTATATCTTCCGCCAGCATGCTATTGGATACATCAAGTGCAATGATTATTTCAATGCCTTCGCGTTTCACTTTTTCGAGTTTTGCACCCGATTGTGGGCGTGCCAGTCCGATAATCAAAAGAACTATGGCAATTAATACAACAGTGAATTTCCAGCTCGGGCGCCTGCTTGATGCATTGGGCATAAGTGGCAACAAAATAGCGGGATTGCCAAACTTTTTTAATTCGCGTTTTCTTTTTATTCGGAATAGTATATAGAGTATTACGAGCACCGGTATAATTACCAACACACTTAAAAATCCGGGTTCTGCAAATCTGAACATGTCCATTTTTGTATAACTTTTATTTTTGTATTATACAGTTTTATTAAGGTATATTTCTGAATATCGAGACTTTAAGAATAATTCCTGCTACAAGCAAAATCAAA
>SKHV01000437.1 GCA_007116765.1 Prolixibacteraceae bacterium
CAATAACCATCGTCGGTATTTAGGTCGAACAGGTAAGTTTCGTTTTCATAAAGCGAAACCACTGCATTGCTTACACTGTCGCTGCAAGTGGCACACGAATGGGGCACGGTTTTTTGTAAAAACAAGCGAACACCTTCGTCCTGACAAATAAAACCATGAAGCACAAGAAAATCCCCTTTATACGGGATATCCAATTCTGTTTCTATTTCTGAAACATTGCACGAAACAGCTGTCAATACTATCAACAGATAAATTATATATCTAAAAATTGATTCCATAGCTAATGGTAGGTATTATTCCAAAAATTGATGTTAAAACTAATTTACCACTTGATTGTTTCACGTGTGCATACGAGGCATTACGGCGGTTATAAACATTGTATATACTAAACCGAAGATGCTTTAAACTCCCCTTCTCTGACAACCATTCGTGTGTTAACATTAGGTCTAAACGGTGGTATGCAGGTAGCCTGTAGCCATTTATTGATGAATAAAGGTTATGAGGCTCAAAAAAATCATTGCCGGCAAAATAACCATCGGTTAAAGTAAATGCCTGCCCCGACATGAGCCTAAACGACGATGCCAGGTCCCATCCTTTCTGTATTGTAACAGAATTTGTTAACGAAAGCACATGTCTATAATCATAGGTGAACGGGAATGGTTCTCCCCCGTTTATATCACTAAATATCCGATTGCTCCACGAAAGCGTATATGCCACAGTACCTCTGACTTTACCGGTGCTTTTCTCACAAAAAAACTCAATACCATAGGACTCCCCCTGCCCATCGGACGATATTCGATCGTAAATATTTCCCGTATTATGCTCCGCTCCCGAGAAACTATACTCCACCAGATTGTACATCTTTTTGTAGAAACCTTCTATCCCGTAGTCGATTTGAGTACTTGTGCCAAAAAATCCTGCTGCAAACTGATGCACTTCTTGGGGTTTAACCTTGTTGTTTGACAGAATCCAAACCTCCATGGGGTTGCCCCTGAAATTACTGAGCAATAAATGTGTAAACTGATGGTTAAGTGTATAACTGGCCCTTAAAGAAGAGTTGTCGCCCAGCATGGCTTTGTACGATATACGCGGATCCAAGCGGTAATAATTATTGCCTTCGGTGACAAAACCACTTGGTCGTAGCCCAATGTTTATTGATGTATTACGAAATGGCTGATATTCAAGTTCAAAAAAAGCCGACAAATTTATAGCACGAGAAACAAAATTCTGCCCATATACAGTATCTCTTAAAACACCCGATGCCTCTTTAAAAAACTCCTTTTGTATATTGGGGTTTGCCTCATAAACAGAGCCTTCGATCCCGAATTTATATTGCATTTTGTTTGAAAAATTGCAATTCTTGATAAGTGTGCTTTAAAAAAAAGTTATTAATAATCCCTGCTTCAATCCTAAAGTCCCATTTGGGATTGTACATAACACCTATAGGAAATGACAAGTAATAGAACTTGTTTAATTTATCAAAATAATCATCAGAAGGTATACTCCATTCAGGCAAACCCACCGTGCATGAGTATGTTGAAAACCCGCCGCCGGCTCTTAAGGAAAATTTGCTTGTTAAATTTTGAATTATACCTAGCTCATAGTTTGGATTGAAGTTTGGGATAAAAGTATTACCCAAATTTGCGTCCGAGGAGGTCTCGAACTTTTTTATTTCTGTTTTTCCAATCCCCACTTTGCCGTAAAGCGATGTTTGAGCATGTGCCTCGGCAATAAACAGCAACAAAAAGATTGCAAGTAGATAAGGTTTAAATAAGTTTGTCATAGATTCATGAATTATAAAAAGTTGATTGCTCTTTGCAAAAAAATAACCGGGCAAAGGCAGGGCATATTGTTTACAATGGATCTTTCAAAATCTGAAACAAAACCCAATAATCTTTCAATTAGGTTTTATTCCATTGGCAGAATGTTTTTTGAGTGTTTCTACTTAAATTTATACAGGAACATCTGTAAATGCAGTATTCGGGCGGTAAGTCCGGGTATTTTAGTATCATAACATAGAGGTTTGGTTTATTTAACAGTGCAAAAATAATAATTATATTCTATTTTGTAGCACGCTTCATCTACCCCCCCCGGTTCTAACATATTTTAACAATTGGGTTTTTGGGTGTTCAGATTTTCGGTTTGATTGTCAGTAGAGTCAATAGCAGACAACTTTACCTTCGACGAAGTAAAAAAAATAGCTAACACGCTCACTATATGGGTGTCATTAGCTACGCTGAACTTCGTTTCCGACGTTAGGAGGGATCCTTCGGCAAGCTCAGGATGACACATCAATTGAAACGGTTTCTTAAGAGTCATTGGATGCTGGATGCACGGTTTTAAATTTTTAAATTTCAAGTTTAACTTCGCTGCGCTTCAATTAAGGTTTGAGATTACAGATTGGATTATGTTATAGGGTGTAGTTTGCATAGCTGGGTAAAGGTTTCGCTTGAAGTGAAGCCCTACCTATAGTGTAAAAGGACGGCAACGGCACTATGGCAGTCATTTTTTTCGCCTGTCAAAGTAAAAGCCGCGTAGCGGCGATAAGCATATCGAAAATTATAGTAGTCGGTTTTTATTCCCAGAAGCCAAAAGCCGCATGGCGGCGGTATTATGGTAGCCTATTGTTATTCGCGGCAAACCCCCTCCTTCGGCGGGCAGGCAATAGCCGCGTAGCGGCAGCATTATGGTTTTTCCGAAATAAGAAATCTCATCTGTTTATCCATTACGGCCATAGATAAATTTTTCAATTATTGAACGAACTACCATGGCCGTTTTTGCTTTGGGGGATGTGCAATTTTTTACCCTAATGTTACCGCTATTTTTGTATTACAGTGTGACATATTGTCGGGTGTTACCTTATTGGCAGAATATTTGTATTTTTGTGCCTCATAAATTCAATTGTATCGCATTATGAACACAAAAGAAAAAGAGAAGGAAAAGAATGAAAAGGCGGAACAATTAACCGACAAGAACGAAGAAATGACAGATAATAAGACAAAAAAAACAGACGAAAAGTCAAAAAGCAAGAAATCAAAATCGAAAGAAACCGACAAGCTCACCGAAAAAATCAATGAGCTTGAAGACACATTGGCGCAAAAAGACGACAAAATATTGCGACTTCAAGCTGAATTTGACAATTACCGTAAACGCACGCTAAAAGAAAAAATGGAATTGGTTAAAACAGCAGGCGAAAGTATTCTGGTAAACGTATTGCCTGTTATGGACGATTTTGAACGTGCAATTTCATTGATGAACGAGAGCAGCAAGAACGATGCAGTAATTGAAGGTCTGCAACTAATCCACAAGCGCTTTTCCGATTTCATGAAGCAAAACGGCGTTAGTGAAATTGAAGCAAAAGATCAGGAATTTGACACCGATGTGCACGAAGCAGTAACTAAAATACCTGCTCCGACAGAAGATTTAAAAGGAAAAATTGTTGACGTAATCCAAAAAGGATACATGTTGAACGATAAAGTAATACGCTACGCAAAAGTAGTCATAGGAGAATAAAAAACATTTGGAGGAATAATGAGTAAACGCGACTACTACGAAGTGCTTGGGGTAACTAAAAATTCTACTGCCGAGGAAATTAAAAAAGCATATCGCAAAAAAGCATTGCAATATCATCCCGATAAAAATCCGGACAATAAAGAAGCAGAAGACAAATTCAAAGAAGCAGCCGAGGCATACGAGGTATTAAGTAACCCTGAGAAAAAGCAACGTTACGACCAGTTTGGACATGCCGGTATGAGTGGAGCCTCTGGTTTCAGAGGTCAAAACATGGATATGGACGACATATTCTCCATGTTTGGCGATATATTCGGAGGCCATTTTGGCGGATTTGGCGGTGGTTTCGGCGGCGGAGGTCGTTCTCGCGGGCAACGGGTTTCGCGCGGGCAAAACCTTAGGGTAAAAGTAAAAATGAACCTCAAGGAAATAGCCCACGGCACCGAGAAGAAAATCAAAGTAAATAAATACGTGAGCTGCAATTCATGTAGCGGGTCGGGGGCACAGGACGGTTCGTACACTACCTGTTCAACCTGCCATGGCTCAGGCCAAGTTACACGCGTTTCGAATACCTTTTTGGGGCAAATGCAAACCACTTCGGCATGCCCCAGTTGTGGCGGTGAAGGAAAAATCATTACCAATAAATGCACCAGCTGTTATGGCGAAGGCATTGTAAAAGGAGAAGAAGTAATAAGCCTGAACATACCTGCCGGAGTAGCCGAGGGCATGCAACTATCGTTAAGCGGCAAAGGCAATGCAGCGCGCCGCGGAGGCATAAACGGCGACTTAATTGTATTGATTCAGGAAGAAGAACACCCTGAACTGATTCGCGACGAGAACGATTTGATATTCAACCTTTACTTAAACCTACCCGAACTTTCATTGGGAACAACTGCCGAAATACCCACCGTGGAAAATAAGGTGAAAGTAAAAATAGACGCAGGCACACAACCCGAAAAAATATTACGGCTCAGAGGCAAAGGCTTACCCGATGTAAACGGCTACGGCAAAGGTGATTTACTGGTACGCATACATGCATGGGTTCCCACAAAATTCAACAACGAGGAAAAACAATTGTTGGAGAAACTGATGTCTCTTCCAAACTTTCAGGATAAACCCAGTGGAAGCCACGGGAAGAAAGATTTTTTTGAGAAAGTAAAA
>SKHV01000314.1 GCA_007116765.1 Prolixibacteraceae bacterium
GCTTTATTTGCGTTTTCGGCTAATTCAACCGAATGCTTTTCGTATTCCAATATTTCTTTCAGCGTATTTCTTATTGCGCGTTCGTCATCTATCACTAGTATTTTGGACATGGTTGTTTTTTATTTATAAATTGTATTCCTTTGCTTGTTCCAAAATTAAAAATCTTTATCTCATGCCCCCACTAATTAGCTAAATAATTGACAAAAATTAATCACCACACAATTAAATACACTATTTTTGAAGTTAAATTAAAAATGTTCGACAATTATGTTTGGCCGACAATTATACATACAGCGCAGAGCTGTTTTGAAAGAAAATATAAAACAGGGAGTAATACTTTTTCTTGGCAACGAAGAGTCACCTATGAATTACCCTGACAACCCCTATCCTTTCAGACAACACAGTTCTTTTTTATATTACTTTGGAATCAACCGTCCTTCGTTAATTGCGCTTATAGATCTCGACAACAACCAGGAAATTATTTTTGGTGATGAAATGAGCATGGACGAAATTGTGTGGATGGGAGTAAAACCCACGTTGAAAGAAACGGCAGAAAAAGTTGGGGTTTTTGATGTATTGCCCATGGTAAAACTTTACACTTTTTTACGCGAAGCTAATGCCGCAGGGCGCACTATACACTTTTTGCCACCTTACAGGCCTGAAAATAAAATAAAACTTTTGCGCTTATTAAACATTCGTCCCGATCAATTCACACAAAAATCGTCGGAAGAACTAGTGAGAACTGTAGTTTCGCAACGTGAAATTAAATGCGAAGAAGAAATTGCCGAGCTCGACAAGGCTGCAAACTGGAGTGTGGACATGCATGTGGCTGCAATGCAATATGCGCGAATAGGAATGAAAGAATCCGAAATCGCAGCCAAAGTCACCCAAATAGTGCTTGAACGTGAGGGCTATGTTTCTTTTCCGGTAATTGCCACAACAAGAGGCGAAGTACTTCACAACCATAACCATAGCGGAATACTAAAGAAGGGACAGCTTTTCTTACTGGATGCCGGTGCCGAAACTCCAATGAGTTATGCAGGCGACCTGACCAGTACCTTCCCTGTATCGAAAAAGTTTTCGCGTAAGCAACGTGAAATTTATCAACTGGTACTGAATGCGCATTATACCGCAACAGCAATGTTAAAACCCGGAGTTACATTCAAAGAAGTGCATTTTGAAGCGGCACGTGTAATTTTCGATGGGCTAAAATCAATAGGTCTCACAAAAGGCGATACTGGCGAAGCTGTGGCTGAAGGAGCCCATGCAATGTTTTTCCCTACAGGGCTTGGCCACATGATGGGACTCGACGTGCACGACATGGAAGATTTAGGCGAGCTTAATGTAGGTTACAACCCGGGCGAATCGAAAAGCACTCAATTTGGATTAAAATCGCTAAGACTTGCCAAAGAACTTAAAAACGGTCACGTGCTTACTGTTGAACCCGGCATTTATTTTATTCCCGAGCTGATAAAACTTTGGAAAGCAGATAAAAAATTCGAAAATTTTATCAACTATAAGGCACTTAACTCATACATGAATTTTGGCGGCGTGCGCATAGAACAAGATTACCTTATAACCAAAAGAAGCTCCCGTCTTTTAGGTCGTAAAAAACCAATGGAAATTAACGAGGTTGAAGAACTTAGGAGTTAATTAAGACCTAAAAAGTCTTCGAGTAATTTATAAATCTCGCCTTGCATTTCGTACGACATGCTATCGATGCGTACTGCGTGTGAACCTTCAGGCATCACAAACAAATTAGCCTTGCTTCTTCTTTTTGGTTCTATACCGGCAGCAGTCCATGGGTCGTTTTCACCATATATCAAAATGAGATTCTCGCCATCCTTTTGTATACTACGCTTTATAAACTTCGAAGTACGGTTTGAATATTTAAACTCAGGCTCTCCTTCAAGAAATACATCATAAATATATCCTTTGGCATTTTTAATATCTAGTAATTTTCTAAATTTCCATGTACTGTATCCGTAATAGCCAAAATCGTTAGCTGCTTGTACAAAAAAGGGCTCATATTTTTTACTGCCTTCAATTGAAAAATAATCAGGCCTACTTACTTTAATCAGGTGGCTGAAAATATCATTGTAATTTGCATCTGCTTTGGGAATTGAAGCACAGTTATGCCCCCATTGCCAAAACGCAAAAGAATATTCAAGCACACAATAGTCGAGCACCTGACCGACTGGAATCGAAAATGTATATTCTTTCGAATGAATTAAACTATCGAGTTTAGGTAAAATTGACTCACGATTTTCGAGAACCAGTGTTTGAAAGTTTTCAATTTTATCTCGGCATTCATCAGTGCCTACCCTTCTGAGAAAACGTTGCATACGCCGGTCTTCAATCGCAAAATTTACAGGACCAACATAAGCAACCCAACCATCCATGTCGTTGGGATAAAAAGCCTTATAGGCAATAGTATTTTGCCCTCCTTTACTAATACCAGTTGCTATCCATTTAGTGGTAAATATTTTATTAAACGTAGAATAAATCCTGTGTAAATCGGCTACAGCTTGTTCAATGTTCAAAAATTCCCAGCTATCAATTCCGGGCACTGATTCCCCAAAATAGCGGTGTTCTACTATTATTTGATTGGCTTGAATAATACGCGAAAGCTCATTTAGGTGCATTCCTTTTTCGGCATAGGCGGCGCTATACCCCTCGGTTACATATACTACCGGACTGTAAGTGCTATAAAGCGACAAGATGATCCGCTGATTAAAAGTACCTGAACTCTTGTTTTCATGATCGAGAAATTGTTCGAACATAATTTCATATGTTTCTTTAAAAAATGAATGACTTTCAATTTTCTCAACTGACACAACTCCAGGAAGACTTTCAATTTGCTTTTCAAAATCGGTTTTTCCAATTGCAGTTAAGCACGATAGTGACCCAGCAATAAAAACTATTAAAAAATACATTGATTTAATCATAGCAACAGGCTTTAATTGTAATTTAGAGTTACAAGTTAAAAATTTGACTGATATATTAAAAAAGAAACCCCTGAATTTTTGAATAAATCAGGGGTCGGAAATTAAAAAGTGCATTATTTTAATTCTGACTGTTGGCATGTGTTATGTATTCATAAAAAAGCGGCAATGTAGTTAGCTCCGTTATTTCGCTATTAGTCAATTCTACGTTGAACTCTTTTTCGAAATAATACACCAAAAGTTGGTAATCATAATCATCGAGACATAAGTCATCAACACTCCCAGCACACTTAATTATTACAGGCTTTACTCCCACATTACGTAGAACTTTGTAAAGCCTCTTTTCAATCCGGTTTACCATAAGGGTCATATTAAATTCAGACTACACTTTTAAACTATTTGTATTCAATATTCGAATCTTCAAAATAAATGAAAAAACATGAACTTACACTTCATTCTGAAAGTAAATTTTTCATTTTAACATCACATTAACAATTAATAACAATCAAATAACAATTTTATTTGTTACTAATGTGTAGTTTTGAATCATTCTAAATAAATAAATTTTATAAACCATTAAAATAGATGTTATGAAAAAACAATTGATTCTTTCGTTCCTAGTAGTTTTCGCACTTGCAATTTTTGCACCAGCAGCCGTTCAGGCAATCGATAACGATGTAGTTATTGTAAATGTAGATAGCGAAGAAAAGAAAGCAGAGAAAACTAAAGAAAAGAAAGCAGAGTGCACTGAAGAGAAAAAAGCAGAATGCACCGATAAAAAAGCAGAAGCTAAAAAAGGTTGTTCTGCTGCAAAAGCAGGATGCGGAGCGAAATAGTAAAGCATTAAAACAGTTCACAAGCACAAAAACCTTCGGAATAATAATTTCGGAGGTTTTTTATTGCTCTTCTTCCGATGAATTGTAATCGGCCATACTTAAAAGAAAATTGAACATCTCGTAATCTGCATTAAAAATCGACTCCTTTATACATTTAATCCAATAACTAATATTTTCAGTCCGCTTAGGTTGAATCCTAGTAAGCAATGCTTTAATTTTTCCAATTTCGTAAAGTTTAGTATACTGCATCGCCTTTGCAATTTCTGATAATACCCTTTTCTCATGCGGTGTAAAAACCATTGATTGTAATTTATGTGCTTTACTGATTGTTCCGTGTTCAATTTCAATATTGGTTTGAATTTCGGCAAGCTGTAGCATACAATAAAAAGTAGTACCAATCCCTGCCGTTGACTCAAAGTCGATTGTTCCACCATGAGCCTCAACAGCCATTCTGCAAAATGCCAGCCCAATTCCGGTAGAGCCTTTTATTATTTGATTATTGGTTAAAATTTGACCGAATTTTTGAAAAACCAGTTCTTTCATGCTTTCGGGTATTCCTGAACCACTGTCGGCAATACATACTTTGAGCTCATTTTCATCCTTAGTTATAGCATTGATATTTATAACACCCCCATGAGGTGTAAACTTTACAGCATTCGATATCAAGTTCACAAACACTCTTTCCATAATGTCTCTATCGGCATACACCTTAAAATCATTTACTATTTTATTCTGAACACTTATGTTTTTTTCATGAATCAAATACTGATTTTGCGAAATTGCACTCTTGATTAAAGGAGACAGCGGCCATGTTTTTACATTGAGTTTCATTTGTGCTTTTTCGTAACGCTGCACATCAAGCATGTTATGCACTAAATTCAACATTTGTGTTCCGGCAAATAAAACTCTTTCATCTTCAGAAAAATTAAGAACTACATTCAACGGACTTTTTAAATCGTGAACAATCATTTCGGTTAAGTTCTCTTTAAATCGGGTAAGTTCAAGCAACCTGTCATTCGCCTGTTTTAACTGAACCGACTGTGCTTCTATTTCATCCTTCTGATTATTTATTTGCATAGTACGGGTATGTACTATTCCTTCCAATTCTTTATTATACTGTGAAAGCTGACCGGATAATTGTTCCACTCGGAAAAAAGCTTTTGCATACTTTCGGGACAACACAAATGCCTGAGATACTGCGAGAATAAAAATTCCAAAATGCAATAGAAATGTAGTGTTAATAACTTTATTATAGTACAAAATATCGTTCACAAGTGTCCCCATAAAAAGTACATATCCTATCAAAAAGAAAATTGCATGTTCTTTTCCTTTAAGTGTAAGATTGAACAACACCACCAACAAATAAACTGCTACAAAAGCTACAAAAACCTGAAAAAATAATGGAGTATATGAAAAAATCCATACAGGTGTAACAATCACAATTAGACAAAATAGTGCCGAGATAATAACTGTAGACTTCATTATCCACGTTGGAATGTATTTTTTATAAAAGCTGAAAAAGAAAGCCAGTACAAGAGGGAATGCAATTTGGTATGATATATATTCGATGCGTATAGCCAGAAACCAATTAATATTAGGGAAAATTTCAAATATCAGCTTTTCGCCTGTAGACAAAAGCCTGAGAGCCATAAAAAATGACAATAGCGTAAAAATTAAAATAGAAACATCACTTGGTCTGAAAACATATAACACCAAGTGATACAACGATAACATAATAAGTATCCCCAGCAAAACGGAACTCATTACAACATTTCGTTTCTTAAAAGTCATAATGTCGTCGGCTGCTCCGAAATACATTCGATCTTCGGCACCCCCTTTACGATGCGAGAAATTAGATATCTGAATAATTACTTCAATCTCACGATCGACCGACTCGAAATAAGACTCTTTGCGTCTCCAGTCGGGTTTTGAACTTGCCTTAGACTTCCCAACCACACCATTTTCAATAACCATGGTGGAATTTATCCACATTTTATAGGCCGAGTCGAATTCTTTTACACGAATTCCATACCAACCATCGTTTTTCACTTTAATCACAAAACGATATGTAGCAAAACCAAAGCCGCCAATTTTTTCATCCTCATAAACAAATTGGTTCCAAGTCCCCGGAATCGCAACAAAACCATCGGGAGCAGGTAACGTTTCGCTGCGAAAGCTATCGGGTTCAAGCAAGCTGTTCCAATAAAACTCAGCCTCACCTTCAATGCCTATAATCTGATTACCACTCATTTTCAGCTCCGACAAATCAAGTACTCCACTTATCAAGGAATACTCCTCTAAAAGCTGAATTCGTTTACTATTTGTTTCAAAATATATAGCAAAAGCAATTGAACAAATTAGAATAAATAGGAACAGGTAGAATATTTGAAGCTTATTTTGCATGATTTGTTTGTTTCAATTCAAATATAAATATAGAGAATTTATAAACCGGATGAGTAAGATTAATCACGAAAAAAATGCTACTACATACAATTACATTGCACTTACTTCAATTTTGATTAGCTTTGCATGACCCTGAATACTGCAAGAAGCAGCACCTCAAATAAAATAAATTTATGGATAACAATACCGTTTTACGCAGCTTACGCTATACTTTCGATTTCAACGATGACAAAATGATCGAAGTTTATGGTCTTGCAGGGCTTACTGTTTCACGCGGTGAGGTTTGCGCCTGGCTTAAACCCGAAACAGAATCTGATTTCAAAGCTATTTACGACCAGCAACTCGCGGGATTTTTGAATGGGTTAATTATTCTAAATAGGGGGAAGAAAGACGATAAAATACCTCCCATTGAAAAAAAGATTAACAACAACCTTGTATTCAGAAAAATCAAAATAGCATTAAGTTTAAAAGACAACGACATTCTGGATATTCTGAAATTAGCCGATTTCAAGTTTAGCAAACATGAATTAAGTGCAATTTTTCGTAACCCAAATCAAAGCCAGTACAAAGCTTGCAAAGACCAGCTACTTCGCAATTTCCTTCATGGCTTAGCATTAAAGTACCGTAGTGCAACGAAGGGTTAATTCTACTAAAAAGAAACTGTAAATGAAAGTTGCCGTTATAGGTGGTGGTGCCGCAGGTTTTTTTGCCGCAATTACAGCTAAAGAAACCCACCCCGAAGCACACGTTATTATTTTTGAAAAATCGTGCAAGCTTTTGTCAAAAGTAAAAGTATCGGGAGGTGGACGCTGCAACGTCACTAACGGCTGTAGCTCAATATCAAAACTATGCCGGGCATATCCGCGCGGGGGTAAAAGTTTGAAAAAAGTTTTTTCGGTGTTCAACACCAAACATGCTATGGAGTGGTTCGAATCGAGGGGAATACCCTTGGTAATACAAGCCGATGGCTGCGTTTTCCCGGTTTCGCAAAACTCGCAAAGTATTATCGACTGCTTTTTAAACGAAGCAAAAAAGATCAAGATAGAAATCAGAAGAAATCATGAAATCATCGCATTAAAAGAAGAAGGAGACTTGCTTGAGCTTCAATTTTCAGACAAGAATATTGATCCATTTCTATCAAACAAAGTAATTGTAACTACAGGCGGCTCTCCCAAAAGAGAAGGCTTGCATTGGCTCGAAAGTCTCAATCATGAAATTGAAAGCCCTGTACCTTCGTTATTTTCATTCAATATGCCATCAGAAAATATTACCGACCTTAAAGGCATTGTAATAGATAACGCATTAGTAAGCATACAAAAAATGAAGATTAAAGCTGAAGGCGCACTATTGATTACACATTGGGGGATGAGTGGCCCGGCAATATTGAAACTCTCGTCGTACGGAGCCAGGGAGTTACATGCCGCAAATTACACTTTCAACATCCAGGTAAACTGGATAAACCAGAGCAATAATGAAACGGTAATTGACACATTAAACCAACTTGTTCAACAATATGGGAACAAGCAGCTTGGCAATTACAGAGCATTTGCTCTTCCTGAGCGTTTGTGGCTTTTTTTGCTGAAAAAATGCAGCTTGCCACAAACCAAAAAATGGAGCGAGTTGGGCAAAAAAAATATTAACAAGCTATGCATGCAACTCACAAACGACTGTTACAAGGTTGAAGGAAAATCGACTTTTAAAGAAGAGTTTGTGACATGTGGAGGATTAAGTTTAAAAAGCGTAAATTTAAACACCATGCAAAGTAAAACCGTTCAAAATTTATATTTTGCCGGCGAAGTACTCGACATTGATGCAATTACCGGTGGATTTAATTTACAAGCTGCTTGGACCACCGGATACATTGCAGGAAAACTTAATACATAGGATAAAACAAATTTGCGAATACAATGAATATGGAACATTATGAAATGGTAGCAACCACACTTTTCGGCTTTGAAGAAACACTTGCCGACGAACTGAAAGTTATTGGTGCACAAAAAATTGAAATCCTTAATCGTGCAGTGCGTTTCGAAGGCGATAAAAAAATGATGTATAAGAGCAATTTATACCTACGCACAGCACTAAGGGTGCTTATGCCAATTTCGCAATTTATGATACGCGACGAACGCGACTTGTACAAAAAGATACAGCGGATTGAGTGGGATAAATACTTATCGGTGGATGGCACGTTGGCCATTGAGGCCACTGTAAAAAGCGATTATTTTACGCACTCGAAGTTTATGGCCTTGAAGGCAAAAGATGCCGTGGTTGATCAGTTCAGGGATAAATACAGCCGTCGCCCCTCCATTGATGTTGACACCCCCGACTTGCGCATAAATCTGCACATAAACGATCGCAACTGTGCCGTTTCGCTCGATAGCTCTGGATACACTCTTGGCAAAAGAGGCTACCGCACTGCTCAATCGGAAGCGCCAATGAGCGAAGTACTTGCGGCCGGGATTATTGCACTTTCTCAATGGGATAAAAAGAGAAATCTGGTTGACCCCATGTGCGGCTCAGGGACTTTCTCAATTGAAGCGGCAATGATTGCAAGTAACACACCGGCAGGCTTTTTCAGGAATTTCGGTTTCGAAATGTGGCCCGATTTTGACAAAACCCTTTGGAAACAAATTAAAACCGAAGCCCGTGAGCAAATCAAAAAACCCGAGGGTAAAATATTTGCTTCGGACATTGATGAACGTTCAGTCACTATTGCAGAACAAAATGCAATCAATGCAAATCTGGCACAATTCATAAGTTTTAAAAAACTCGATTTTCTCAATTCAGAAACGAAGCAAAATAACTGCATCGTATTTTTGAACCCACCATATGGCGAGCGCTTAAAGGATGAAGAAGAAATAATCCCGTTTTATAAAGAAATAGGTACTCAGCTTAAGCACTTTTACGAAGAATCGGAGGCCTGGATTATTAGTGCCAACATCAATGCCCTTAAATTTATAGGCTTACGCCCATCGAGAAAAATTAAGCTTTTCAACGGTCCGCTTGAATGCAAGCTTCAGAAATACGAGCTATTTAAAGGTAAGAAAAGGGAACAGCACCAAGACTAACTGTAATCCATTTCTTGAATATTTATATCACTGTAAATCTAACTATACAAATAAAACAAAGAGACACCATAAACTGATGTCTCTTTGTTTTATAGTTAAACTCAACATTAGTATTTTGAAAATTTCATTGTTTTTTTCGTACCGTTATCAAAGCATAACTCAACAAAGAATAAACCTGCTTCAAAATGCGACACATCGATATTTAAAAGATCGCCGACAGTTTGTATGCCGGTATCGGTTTTCACCCTCTTTCCATTTGAACTATAAATAGTGAGCGTATTCAGCTGTATACTTTCTTCCAATTCTATTTTTAAATTATGACTAACCGGGTTTGGAAATAATTTTATTTTGGCAAGTATTTTTTCATTTAAGCTGCTTTCCACATTGAAAATAATGGTATAGGTTTGTGTTGTGCCATCTTCGGCGGTAACCAGAATGCTTGCAGTACCTGGAATTTCCACGGCCTGTGTAATTTCAACCTGAGCCTTTTCATCAACCGCAAAAGCACTTATCTGCGGAACAACTTCAGTAGATGAAGACAAGTCGATGGTATATTCATATACCCCTGAATCGAAAACACTTAGCTCATCTCCATCAATCTGAATAGCCGACAGTGTTGCATTATCACTCAACTGGCTTGTTTCGGAAGAATAGCTGTAGCTTGAAGTCTTCACAAATACCAAATCATCGTCATCGTAATTGTTCGTATACAGAGTGAGTTCAGTCAACAAACCATTTTCATAGTAGTCTAAATCATACAAATCAAACTCATAAAAACTCTCATATTCTTCTATTTCAGGAATTGCAATATTGTCAAGCGCAATTAAGTCGCCAAAAGCAAATTCTTTCTTTGAAACTGCAGTAAAATCACCCGAGAAACCATCGGATTGATAATATGTTTCGCTTTCAAGTTTTCCTTGCACATAACCATACTCAATGTACCAGTTTAAATATGTATCCAGAGTGGAATAATTCATAGAGTATTCTTCCATTTTGACAAGCTTTCCATTTTGGTAGTAATACATGGTTTTATCGAGCAACATGGGCGCATCGTAAAGCAACATTAAGTTTTGTTCCTGTGCGATTGTTCCGTTTGGATTGTATTCTGTTTCTGTGCGGAAAATCTCAACCATTTCGTCTTCGTCGGGCGATGAAACGACACTTACTATTTCATTACCTCCGGCATCATATTGCATGGCGAAAATGGATCCTAGTACCACTTCACCAGTATCTTCATCAATTTCGTAAACTTCGGTCTTGACCAAAAGCCCCTGACTGTTTACTTCGTAAACCACGTAACCCATACTTACCCACTCGGCCTCATTTCCCGACTTGAAAAAACTATTTACTTGGGTAATGTTACCACTGTATTCATACTCGTGCCTAGAAGCACTTTCGGTTTCTCCTGAAGAATAATCGTATGAAAAGACATTGGATTGTTTAAGCCTGCCATCTGTATAATATGAATTCTCTTCTTTTTCAATTAAATTCCATCCGTAAAAACTATCAAGCAGATACAGCTCAGATAAAACTAAACCTCCTTCACTATTATATTCATAAGTATGTTGCTCAGTAAGTTCTTCCTCATTGCTATATTCGTCGATCTTAAAATATTTGTAGCTTATAATTTGGTCATTGTCGTTATAGGTAAAAACTTTTCGCCCCCATTCACCTTCAATTGTTTGAAGTTTGATTTTTGATCCCGAAACACTTTTAAGCATGGAGCCATGAGTAGGAAGTAATTCTACGATTTTGCTTTTATCTATTTCAATCTTTTCTTTTAACTCAGTATAATCATTCGAATATATTGAAAAACTGGAAAATACAAACAGAAACATTGTGAATAATAATGGTATAACTCTTTTCATGATAGCAATTTTTGTTAATAATACATAACAAATGTATGATGAACCAACCAAACGATATTAGAGTATAAGTAATTGTTTCTGTCGAATGTATAAGTGATAATATTTCACCGATAAATGCAAAAAAAGGGACACTCAAAATTCTGAGTATCCCTAGTATTATTATTTAATGCTTTTTTAGTTCGTTATAGCCTGTAAGTGAATGATTCTCCAGCAGAAATATTTACATCAACCAAATGCTCTTTATATCTTAGCTTTGTCGGAATGCCTGAAATTGATTTAATCACTACTTCGATAAGTCTGCCATTATCCCATTCCATATTTACTTCATAGTTACCACGTGCTTTGAGACCCGAAATTTTTCCGGAGCTCCAGGCCTGTGGCAAAGCAGGCAGGATATGAATTTCGCCTGCATGGCTCTGTAGCAGCATTTCGGCAATTCCTGCAGTAGCCCCAAAATTACCGTCAATTTGGAATGGCGGATGCACATCGAACAGGTTAGGTAAAGTAGAATGCTTGAAAAGTTCAAGCAGGTTTTCATAGGATTTTTCGCCATCGCCAAGACGGGCAAAGAAGTTTATAATCCAAGCGCGGCTCCAACCTGTATGGCCACCACCATGAGCCAGACGATAGTCGATAGTTTTACGTGCAGCCGCGGCTAATTCGGGGGTACGTGTAGTACTAATCAAATCGCCCGGATGCAAAGCGTATAAATGCGAAATATGCCTGTGTCCGGGTTCGGGTTCTTTAAATTCTTCGGTCCATTCCATTATGCGGCCATCGCCTCCAATTTGTATTGGGCTCAAACGCGGAACAAGTTTTTGCAATTCTTTACGATAGGCTTCATCTTCGCCTAATAGCTCCGATGCGGCTATAGTATTATCGAAAAGTTCACGAGTAATCATCATATCCATTGTAGGCCCCATTGTAATGTTCGAAATCTTTCCGTCGGGTGTTTCAAACTTGTTTTCGGGAGAACTGGATGGCCCGGTTACCAGATAACCTGTTTTAGGATCTTCAATCAGGTAATCGACAAAAAACAACGAAGCTTCTTTCAGAATTGGATAAACTCTTCGTAGATAACTGATGTCTTGTGAAAACAAATAATGCTGCCATATATGCTGACTTCCCCATGCTGCACCCATAGGCCACATTCCCCACTCGGGCTCACCTACCGCGGTAGTCCAGTACCATGCATCGGTAGTAAAATGCGCACAAAATCCACGACTGTTGTACATTTCGCGGGCAGTTTCACGTCCGTGTGTACGCAGGCTGTCCATTAAGTTAATAAAAGGAAGGTGACATTCGGAAAGGTTGGTAACCTCGGCCGGCCAGTAATTCATTTGTATGTTGATGTTGATGTGGTAGTCGGCACTCCAGGGCGGTGTTAAGCCATCGGCCCAAATTCCTTGTAAATTTGCCGCTAATGTACCCGGACGCGAAGAGCTGATGAGCAAATAGCGGCCAAAATTGAAATAGGTCACCGCCAGACCATGATCCTCGTTTCCACCTTTTACGGCTTCGAGGCGCTTATCGGTAGGAATGTGAGACAAATCTGCCGCTTCAATCTCAAAATTTACCCGCTTGTACAAAGCCTGATAATCACTGATATGACTGGCTTTTAATTGTTCATAGCTCATACCTTCGATCCTTTCAATATCTTTTATGCTCTCGGTTTGTGGATTTGCGCCCCAATAATCGGTGCGAGCAGTCAAGTAAATCAATACTTCGGAAGCGTTGGTAATTATTAAACTGTCGGCTTTGGGTTCAATTTCACCACCAAAAGGAATCGCACGTAAAGCAGTAAAATAATTTACACCGGGATTTACGCCCTGCATATCGGCACCACCGGCAGTAACCTGCCCGTGCATAAAAATTGAATTCCCTTGTGCAATAACATTAGCATCTTTTTCGCGCTTTAAGGCAAGCGACAAGTTAATAGCCTTGGGCTTATCGCTACTAATTTTCATTATTAAAGCCTGCTGTGGATTACTCGAAAATAATTCACGTGTGTAAGTAATTCCATCTATAGTATATTTAGTACGTGCTATTGCCGTATTCAAATCGAGCTCGCGGGAGTAGTTTGCAATGTTTTTGCCATGTTGAGTTTCAATGTAGAGGTCGCCAAGAGTTTGATACATGTTCCAGCTCTCCTGCCCCATGAATTCGTTTTTGCAAAGTTCCTGTGCTTTGGCATATTCACCATCGAATAAAAGTTGGCGAATTTCAGGTAAAACTTTGTAAGCTCCGTTTTTATCGGTAAACTGGTAACGACTGCCGGTCCATACCGACTCTTCGTTCAGTTGAACCCGTTCGTATTGTGTTTCGCCAAACACCATAGCTCCCAATCTTCCGTTTCCAACAGGCAGTGCATTATCCCACTGATAGGCTGGCTGTTCGAACCATATCTTATCCTGTGCGAATAATCCCATACCAAAAAAGAAGGCTATTGTAACAATTAAAAATTTCTTCATTTTTAAATATTTTTCTCTAGTTAGTATTCGAATTTAATAAGATAAGAGCTATTTATATTACAATACTCTTCTCAATATAAATTAAACAAAATGAGAGAAATTGCATTCAATCTATTTGTTTAAAACAAAAACAAATATACACAGCCATACAAAATGCTAAGCACACTAATGTTTTTAAACAAGTGTTTTTTTGTTTATTCTATTGCATTATTTCACAAAAAGAGCCTGTTAAATAATTAACAGGCTCAAAAAAGCAATAATTATGAAAAAAAAAGATTATTCGTCGGTCATGCCGTCGATAGTTTCAATTGTTCCGTCTTCGCGGTATTTCAAGTCAACTACTTTCATGCTACGTAACCATGTTTTTCCACCCGAGGGTTTACTGTCATGGTGAAAAAGGTACCATTTTCCTTTGTACTCAACAATTGAATGGTGAGTTGTCCACCCTACCACCGGAGTTAAAATAACACCTGCATAAGTAAAAGGTCCGTAGGGGTTGTCGCCTATTGCATAACACAAAAGGTGAGTATTCCCGGTTGAATATGAAAAATAGTATTTGCCCTTGTACTTGTGTACCCAAGGAGCCTCAAAGAAACGACGATTCTCGTCATTTGTAAGAAGCGGTTTTCCATAAGCATCAAGCACTACAACATCGCGTGGCTCTTCGCCAAACTCGAGCATATCGTCCGATAGCTTAGTGATCTTGGCGCAAAGTGCCGGTTCGTCGGGATCGCGCAGATCGTCGTTATCTTCGTATTTTCCGTTTTTGTAACGCTGCAATTGGCCACCCCAAATTCCGCCCCAGTAAAGATACTGAGTACCGTCATCGTCGACAAAAACCGACTGGTCGATACTATAACTTCCTTTCATTGGCTCGGGCATTGCTTTGTAAGGCCCCTCGGGTTTATCGCTTATCGCTACTCCAATACGAAAAATATCGTCTTTATCTTTTGCGGGGAAATACATGTAGTATTTTCCATCTTTACAAGCCACATCGTTCGACCACATTTGGCGTTTAGCCCATGGCACATCGTCGATATCAATTGCAACACCATGATCGGTGCATTCTCCTTCAACATCGTCCATTGAGTAAACGTGGTAGTCGCGCATATTGAAATGTGCGCCTGTATCGTCTTCGGGAATACCTGACTCGATATCGTGCGAAGGAAAAATATATAATTTTCCTTCGTATACGTGAGCACGAGGGTCGGCGGTATAAATGTTCTTCACTAAGTGACGTGGTTTCTTTGGCATAATATTCAATTTTAAATTTTACTAAAACTTATTTTTTAGCAGCATTTTCCAAAATTTTCTTTACGGCCGGTTTAGCTTCGTAATTTCTATCAAAAAGCAAGGGATAATCTGTACGTCCACGTACTGGCCAGTTGTTTTTCCATGAGTGATGATCGGCAACACCCCAAAAAGTTACACGGGTAATTTTATCACTATGCTTAAGAAAAAGATTAAACATGTCGATATAACGTTGGTTCAACTGGGCAAAAGCTTCATCAGTCATACCATCAGCAAAAGGGTTGTATTCACTCTGGAATTCAAAACTAGTTGATACTTCGGCAGTAACACTTTGGCCTGGCCATGGTAACACGGTAATATCGAGCTCGGTTATCATTACGTTTGCACCTAAGGCAGAAAAAGCATTAATACTGTTTTCAATCTCCTCAATTGTTGGTCCGTCGAGTGCATAATGCCCCTGCATTCCAATACCATCGACTTTTACGCCCTGACTTTGCAGCTTTTTAACCATACGCACAACTCCGTCACGTTTAGAAGGATTTGCCAATGAATAGTCGTTATAGTATAACTCTGCACTTGGATCGGCCTCACGTGCAAACTCAAAAGCAAAACGAAGGTAATCATCACCTAATATTTGTAAGAATTTGCTATTGCGCAATTCGCCATTGTCTTCTACTGCTTCATTTACAACGTCCCAGCCATGCACACGTCCTTTATAGCGTCTCATAACGGTAAAAATATGCGTTCTCATTCGCTCTTTTAACACTTCGGGCGACACGTCGTTTCCTTCTTCGTCAACAAAAAACCAACGGGGTGCCTGCGAGTGCCATATCAAAGTATGCCCCACAATGTGCATATTATTCTCTTCGCCAAATTCGATAAATTTATCGGCATCGCCAAAATCAAATACGCCTTCCTGCGGTTGTATCAATCCACTCTTCATGCAGTTCTCGGCAACAATTGTATTGTATTGTTTTTTAACCAATTCAAGGGCTTTAGGATCCTGACCGTCGATCTGATAGGTATTCAGCGCAGCACCAACTACAAATTTTCCTTCAAATGCATCTTTAAAGGTTTCGGGTGCTTGATTTTCGGCGCTGCATCCTAATACCGACACAACCAAAACTAAAATTAATGTAAGATTTCTCATCGTTTTTATTTTAAATTATGGATTATAAACTAAACACTTATAATGTATTTCACTTTTTGAAATTAGTGGCAATCAGTATTCGAAAAATTACGATTAAACTGCCTGCCAAAATATATAAGTTTACAACTTCTGAATAA
>SKHV01000467.1 GCA_007116765.1 Prolixibacteraceae bacterium
CCGGCAGTGAGGCCACCAAGGCCTGCTCCGATTATTATAGTATCGTACTTCATATTATTCGGGTATTGGGTAACGTTTAAACGGTTTTTCGCGGTCGAACAGGTAGCGGTAGGTAATGTAGTGCTTGGCCGGCATACTGCCCACGGCCATGAATATTTTTCGCATTTTCGGGTTGAAATCGGCCACCCACGAGAATTCAATTTCGGAGTATTGCGGGCGTTTTTCCATGGCTTTCGATACGTGATAAATGAAAGCCGATTCAATTCCCAAACCCTGGAACTGTGGGATAACCCCCATCAGCACCCCACGGGCGCGGGTCATGGTTTTCTTCTTTTTATAATACAAAAATTTGAGCATGGCTGGAATGGTAAGTTTGCCATTCAGCTTTTTAAATATTTGGTTCACATCGGGGTACATAAAATAAATGGCAATGGGTTTGTTCTTGTTGTAAGCAAACCAGATAAATTCCTCGTCGATAATGGCTTTGGCTTTATTGAGCGTTTTTTTGATGTAAGCCACTTCGAGCGGCTCAAAATTTTCTTTGAACGAAGCCCATGCCTGGTTAAACACATCGCAAAAATCGTTGGCAAACCTGTCGGCCTGTTTCCATTGAAAATGCTCAAAGGTATAATCGGGTTTTTTTGAAACCCATTCGGCAATTTTCATGAATTTGGGTGGAAGGGGTTTGGTAATATCGAGGTGAAAGCCTTCTTGCTTGTAGTAGGTTTGAAAACCATAGGCTTCGAAAAGCTCCTGATAATATGCGTGGTTGTATGGGATTTCGTACGAAGGGTGCGTGAAGCCATCGACCAGCAGTCCCCAGTATTTATCGGTTTCGCCAAAGTTGATGGGGCCGTCCATTGCTTCCATGCCTTTGCTTTTGAGCCAGTCGCGCGCGGTGTCGAACAATGCAAATGCAGCATCGCGGTCGTTTATGCACTCGAAAAAGCCCATGCCCCCTGTTGGCTGCTCCTGCTTGTGGGCCATATTGTGGTCGATAAAAGCAGCAATACGCCCTATAAGCTGGTTGTCGTCGCTATAAAGCAACCAACGGGCGGCTTCACCGTGTGTGAAATACACATTTTTATCGGGGTCGAAAATCGCTTCGATTTCTTTATCGATGGGGCAAACCCAGGTATCGTCGTTTTTGTAAATGATGCGCGCTACATCGAGAAATGCTTGTGCGGTTCGGCGATTGCTAACTTGTATAATTTTCATTATCGTCTGTATATTTCGTCGAGCAGTGCTTTGTATTTTGTTTCGATTACTTTGCGTTTTAGCTTTAAACTGGCCGAAAGTTCGCCTGTTGCGGGCGACCACTCATCGGTAACAATGCGGAAACGCATAATGCGTTCGGATTCCGAAAGGGTTTTGTTCAAGCGGGTAATTTCCTCGGTGAAAACCTGTTTCACTTCGGGCAGGTCAACCAGCTCGTCGATACTGTGGCCGTTGGCATTTGTTAGTTTCAGGTGCCACTCCTTGAGGTATTTCACATCGGGAAGGAGCAGGGCACTGGCAAATTTCTGGTGTTCGCCCACCACCATAACCTGATCAATGAAAGGTGATTCTTTCAACCTGTTCTCAATGGGCTGGGGTGCAACAAATTTTCCGTTCGAGAGCTTAAAAATTTCTTTTATACGGTCGGTAACGCAAAGGAATTTATCTTCATTCCATTGGCCTACATCACCTGTGTGGAACCAGCCTTCGCTATCGATAACTTCACGGGTAAGGGCTTCGTCTTTGTAATAGCCAATCATGAGGTTGTCGCCACGGGTGAGTATTTCGCCGTTGTCGGCAATTTTTACTTCAACCCCTTCAATCAGCGCACCAACGGTTCCCAGTTTACACAGTTCTTTTTCCTGCCGGTTAATGGTAATGATGGGCGATGTTTCGGTAAGGCCGTACATGTTGAGTATTTTTATGCCGGCAGCCCAAAACACCCTTTCGAGGCGTGTTTGCAGGCTGGCGCCTCCGCAGCCTACCAATTTAACGCATCCGCCAAGGGCTTCGCGCCATTTGCTGAAAATAAGCTTGTCGGCAATTTTCCATTTCAGTTCGTACAACCAACCATTTGCACCAAAAGGTTCGTAACGTAAACCCAGGTCAACAGCCCAAAAGAACAAGGTTTTTTTGAAGCCTTTCAGGGTACGTCCTTTTGCCATCACGTTGTCGAAAACTTTTTCGAGAATCCGGGGCACTGCATCAAAGCCCGTGGCTTTAATTTCCCTTAGGTTAACGGCAATTGTTCCCATGTTTTCGGCATAGTAAATACAGGCACCAGCATACTGGGTCTGATAATTGCCCAAACGGCCACCCACGTGGCATAAGGGCAAAATATTCAGGTAGCGGTCGTTGGGGCCAAGTTGAAATACCTTGTCGGCTGCCAAAAAATTACTGACCAAATTATTATGCGAAAGCAACACGCCTTTCGACGTGCCGGTAGTACCCGAGGTATAAATCAAAGCAGCAGCATCGTCGGGTGTAATTTCTTTTTTCAATATTTCAAGCTTATCAATAGTTGATGCCGGGCATTTTTTCCCCAGCTCAACTACTTCGAGCCAATGTTTCGTAACATCGGTTTTGCTGAAGGTAAAAACATGTTCGATTTTGGATATTTGGTCGCAAACCGGTTTTATGCTATCGTAGAATTTCTTGTCGGATACAATTACCATACGCGAGTCGGAATGCTCAAATACATATTTGTACTCATCGTCGTTAAGCGAGGTGTAAACCGGAACGTGAACCACGCCAATCATTGCCATGCCCACGTCAACAAAGTTCCATTCGGGTCGGTTGTTGGTGATGGTAGCAATTTTATCGTTTTTATTAAAGCCAAGTTCCAGTAAGCCGAGGGCAAAGCAACGGGCCAGTTCGTTGTATTGCTCAATGGAGTATTTAATCCATTTTCCGTCAGTTTTTTCGGATAAAGAATCTGAACCGGGAAACATTTTAAGGTTTCGGTCAAGAAGGTCAAAGGTGCGTGTTGGTATCATTGGTTTATTGCTAGTAGTTTATTATGCCAATATATAAATTATTCTTCATATTCAAGTTCATTCAACACTAGTGGAATGTATTCGAAAAAATCATCGGTTTCGTCATAAAATATATAACCATCGTATCCGTTGTAACCATCACTTCCTGATGAGCCCCTGCTCCCCGACGAACCATCATTGCCTTTGGGATCGCCACTCCCTCCTTTACCACCGCTTCCGGCACGGCCTCCCGAACCACCGGAACCACCTCTGCCCCTTACCGATTCGGCCACAATAACATCGCAATATGGGAATGCATCATTTGAAAAAAACAGGTAAATATCGCCACCATTGCCACCGCTACCACCATAACCACCATGACCGCCATGACCACCATCGCCTCCGTTTCCTCCACGTTCCTGCCATTTAATGGTAACTTCAACACTGTCTTTCAATACTGTTTTTGATTTCCATTTGCCGTCTTTTCCTTTTCCGCCGTCACCACCGTTTCCACCGCTTCCACCTTTCCCGCCATCGCCACCGTATGAAGTAACATAGAGCTTGCCTCCGTCAGGGTTAATCAGGTATTTAAAGCTTTTTTTGCGTGAAAAATTTTCAGCATAAACATACAAAAGGTTGGTTTGAAGTAGTGAGTCGTAATAAAGGTCGGCCCAAACACCAATATTGGGCCCGTGAGAACCATGCCGGCCGTCATTGCCGTTTTCACCGTGAGTGCCATTTTTCCCGGTGCTCCCGTTAGAGCCATTTGAACCACTAAAGCCACTAAAGCCGCTACTTCCACTTAGTGTTAATTTATAGTTTGCCCTATAATCGAGTTCAATGGGCATAAAATGTGAACATGCCGGGTTTCTGACAGAAACGGCTTCAATTGAAACAGTATGCTTGTTTATCAGTTCAATATCCTTCCAAATTGAGAACCTGTGACGCGAGATTTTACCCCCATCAGCAAAAAGCATAAAGTCACTGGAAGTGTTGTGTTTATTTTTATTTGAGTATATCCGTGTAATGCCGTTGTCGAAAGTAGCTTCAATTTTGTACCAGAAGGAGAAGCCTGGCGCTTTTATAATTTTCGAGTCGGGTAATATTTTTATGTTTGTTTCATAATTGAGGGGCAGCAAAAGCTCTTTTCTTAAGCGAGGTGCTTTATTAGGATAAACTACAATCTTAATATATTTCCCTATCGAAGGGCTTAATTTTGGATTAACTGAAACCATCCCTAAAAAGTGATTGCCCCCAATAACTTCAACCTTATATTTAAACCATGGTATTGTGCCCCTTTCGTTAAACAGGGTATGTTTTACCTTCCCGTTTTTCATGTATGATCTTATTCCAATATTGAATTTTTCACCGGGCAACCTTAATTGTTCTTCATCGTAAGTAATTTGTATAGAATCGACTTTTGAAGAAAAATTAAATATCCAGGCTTTGCATTCTACTTGAATAAGCACAGTAAACAACAGCAAGGCAACAAGTTGTGGTATTTTAAGGAAATATGCCATAATTGCGAAATATAAAAATTACACTACTATTTCCTGTTTCCTCCATTCCCTGGGTTTGTCGAGTGTATTGATACGGGCGTATTCGTGTGCCTGGTGCATGAATGCCTGCAAGCGGGTTTCGAGGCCGGAGTCTTCCTGCCCGTCGTA
>SKHV01000123.1 GCA_007116765.1 Prolixibacteraceae bacterium
TCGCCCAATTCGAGCAAATCCATTTGAGCCACTTCGGTGATATTCTTACTGTCAATTTTAAACCAAAGCGATTCCTTTTTTAACCTTTGCCCCTTACACGAGGGACAAGTAGCCTCACGTACATACTGATTGGCCCACTTTTTTGCCTTTTCGGAGTAAGTGTCTTCACGCTGACTTTCGATGTATTTCACCACTCCTTCGTAGGTCATGAAATAGTTGATGTTTGCCCCTAATGGCGAATTTTTGAGTTGTATTCGATCGCTCGTACCGTATAAAATCTTATCCATCGCCTCGTCGGGGATTTCATTTATAGGTGTTTTTAGCGTACAGCCATACTGGTCAACTATTGATTCGATTTGCCAAAAAATCACTACATTTTTGAAGCTGCCCAAGGGTGTAATTCCACCCTTGTATATGCTCAAGTTTTTATCGGGAATTATTTTATCGAAATCGAGCTGGGGAATTATTCCAAGTCCGTTGCATTTAGGACAGGCTCCCTGCGGCGAGTTGAATGAAAAATTATGAGGTGCAGGCTCGTTGTATGATATTCCGGTGGTAGGACACATTAAATGGCTGCTGTAATACTTAGCTTCGTTGCTTTCCACGTCGAGCACCATCATTATACCTTTCCCTTGTTTCATGGCTATGGCCACCGAGTTTTTTAGACGTTTCTCAGAAGAACCGTCGATAAGCATTTTATCAACCACCACTTCAATAAAATGGTTTTTATACCTGTCCACTTTCATTCCGTGCACAAGTTCCTTAACTTCGCCATCGACACGTACATGTAAGTATCCTTTTTTCCTGATTTGCTCGAACAATTCGCGATAATGACCTTTCCTGCCTTTTACAGCCGGTGAAAGAATCATTACTTTCTTTCCTTCGAATTTTGATTGAATAAGGTCAAGTATCTTTTGTTCGGAATAGCGTACCATTTTTTCGCCAGTATTGTACGAAAAAGCTTCACCGGCACGTGCATACAAGAGTCGAAGGAAGTCGTAAATTTCGGTAACAGTACCTACTGTTGAGCGTGGATTTTTATTGGTTGTTTTCTGTTCGATAGAAATTACGGGACTCAAGCCCGAAATTTCGTCCACATCGGGGCGCTCAAGGTTACCCAAAAACGAACGGGCGTAGGCCGAAAAGGTTTCGATGTAGCGCCTCTGCCCTTCGGCATAAATTGTGTCGAAAGCCAACGACGATTTACCGCTGCCACTCAGGCCTGTGACCACAGTTAATTTATTACGCGGAATATCTACATTGATGTTTTTGAGGTTGTGCACACGAGCACCACGCACTTTAATTATCTCGTTGCCATTCGACATTATTTCTTTATATTTATTAAAAATGAAAACATTTTAGTAGCTCCTGTAATCACCCTCGGGAATTCTAATTTCGTATGTTTTCCTATTTGGATTTAACAGGTTGGGCTGACGTAACCATGGATTAAAATCTTTCAATATTTTATAATTAATGTTGTGCTCGCTTGCAAAATCGGCAAAATTCTCTACCGGCCCGTTAACTTCAACAATTCTATAAGGAATAACAGGATACAAATCACTTTCACTAATATTAAAGCCATACGAAAGAGGGTTTTCCATAATAGTTTTAATGGCCAAAATCCGAAACACATAGCGGGCAGTTTCTTCATTCAAAAGTAAATTATAGTAGTGATCTTCATTTTGAATATTTCGTTGTCGGTCAATTCCGGCACGTCCTACATTGTACGATGCAGCTACTGTTGTCCAGTTTCCGTATCGTTCGTACGATTCTAGCAGGTATTTACAAGCGGCTTCTGTTGATTTTTCAACGTGATAACGTTCGTCAATCTCCTGACTGACTTCGAGCCCGTAATCCCGGGCAGTGCCCTGCATAATTTGCCATAAACCTATCGCTCCTGCAGGCGAAACAGCACGCGGGTTGAATCCACTTTCGGCTATAGCCAGATATTTAAAATCGTCGGGTATGTTGTATTTTTCTAAAATAGGCTCAATCACACTGAAATAACGAGGTGCAAGCTTAAAAAACCTTATGGTTTGCGAATGAAAATAACTGTTCACAATCAACTCGCGATCTAAACTTTCTCTTACGTCGTAATTATGGATTGGCACTGCTTCTCCGGCAAACCAAAGCTCGTCGGGCATAGGAGGTGGAGTAACCTGCTGAAATGCCTTTCTAAATTTCCGCTGTGGTTGCTCTGGTATATTCTCACCTGATCTATCAGGTGAAAAATACGATGAAAAAAATAAACCTACTACTATCACTGCAATCAATACGATTAATCTGTTTGTTCTGTTCATACTCTCCCTTTCTCTTCTAATCCTTCTGATTACTATTCAACTCCAATTTTATATTTTTATTGAATAACCCACAAAAATAAAGCATTATACCGAATTGACTCATAAATGGCATCAAAAAATAATTGAATTGTTCTCATCTTTACATTAAAAAGGAAAGTGGGTTAACATTTATTAAAACAAGCACATTTCTTTTTTGAAGAATATAGTAATGGACGAAGCATCTCAGGTTTGAAATCTCTCCTCGTTGGAATAGTATAACAATAAGACTAAAAACTGTATGAAATTCCACTGTAAACCCCCAGCGCAAAGGGGCGATAACTATATGCCTGCTGCACGTTCAGGTTGTTCAGATAAAGCTTTAACGTTGGTTCAAGACTAAGATTTATCACTTCGAACAACTTATAATTGAAACCAAAGCCCATGCTGCTACTGAATGTCACCGGTCTTAGCCCGTCGATTTCGCCCTGTGCAATTAACTGGTTTTGACTACTAAGCTTCACATTATTTACAATAAGCAAATTGGTGTTTATGCCACCAAACAGATGCATGCCAAATTCTTTGTCAATTATATTGTAGCGAATCAATAAGGGAATTTCAACATAACCTGCATTTTGCTCGTAATTATAATTTTGTGTAAGGGTATTGCGGTAAACATCATCGCGCGATGCGGTGGCAAATTGAGTTCCCGCGGGCATATTCATGATTGCCACACCTGAGCTGGTTTGAATAGATGTAGTTGCAGCGCTTGAAGAATGTGGCACTTTGCTTTCTACTCCGTATAAATAATCCATTCCCGACATGTTGTTTACCCAGTTATGACCAGCGTAAGCTATGGCCACATCGTTAGCCCCTTTAGATATCTCGTTGTAATTCACTCCCGATACAAACGAAATCTTATTGCCGGCATCAAATTCAACCGAAACTCCACCCGAAACTCCGGGCTTATAAAATGTTGAAATGGAACTGTATGCGTGTGGGCTATGGAAAGCTTTATCGTAGTCAAGCCCCATTGTGGGTTGGTCTTCGCTGAACATTGGTGAGGCTTTTAGTCCAACTGACCAGCCCGAATGCTGATTTTCCTGATCAACATCGTGATTCATTGCCAGCATATTGGCTTCAATAATGGCACGGTCGGTATCGTTTAGTAATTCGGACTTCATTTCGGCTAGCGAAAAAGCATTTGACGTTTCGCCTTTAGTCAAGGCAAAAATGTCTTTCATTTGTGCGTATTCATACATTCCAACATCGTTGAAAGTGCTTTCTGAGCTATACACCGAAGTTTCTGTTCTGACCATAGCATGATAATCATCCATAAGTGGCTTAACCGGTGTAAGCTGAAACTGAATTTGAATGTTTGATTCGACAGGAAATGGCGTAATTTGATCTGCACGAATTTCGGATTTAAGCGACAACAATTGATGTTCAATTCCGGTATTGAATGTTTTCTCTGACATAAACCAACCGGTCACAAACGCAAGCAAAACCGATGCTGCTGCGGTGAAAGTCCAAAGCAATGCCCGTCTTCTTCGCATACCTTGACTCACAAGGCTGGCAGAAACCTTATCCCAAACTTCAGGGGGTGGTTTCACCGAATAGTTTTCCAGCTTGCTCCGAAATAACTTGTCAATATGGTTATCACTATTTTGCATATTCTTTTTCAATAAATCCCAAATCAAATAATTTTTCCTGCAATACTTTACGAGCTCTGCTCAGGTTCGATTTCGATGTACTTTCGCTAACACCCAGCATTTCAGCAATTTCCCTATGGCTATAACCATCAATGGCATAAAGGTTAAACACAACTTTGTATCGTGGTGGCAATTGCTGAACCAATTCAAGTATTTGCGCATGATCCATAGTCGAATAAGCACTTTCGTCAATATTTTTATAATCGTAAACCGTAATGTCCTCAACGGTATGCAGACGGTAACGTTTTTTATACTTATCCAGTGCCAGATTCACCACAATACGAGTTAACCAACCTTCTAAAGAACCTTTGCCATTGTATTGTCGAATCCTGTTGAATATTTTCATAAATGCTTCGTGCAGGATGTCTTCTGCTTCGCTCATGTCACGGCTATACCTGATGCATACCCCAAATAGTTTCGGGGCAAACATCTGATACAATTCCGACTGCGCTTTTTGCCGCCCGGACTTGCACCCTTCTATGAGATCTTTCAGCTCTTCCAATCTGACTAAAAAAGTTTAAAATAACTTTGTCAAAGTTAATCAATGTGCCCCGTTAATAATAGCTCCTTTAAAATCTTTCATCCCTATGACGATCTCAATGCCAAAAAGGTTGCTTCTGATAAAAAATATTTTTTTATTTTTGCAACA
>SKHV01000043.1 GCA_007116765.1 Prolixibacteraceae bacterium
AACTAATGGTGTATGGCGACGATATTTCGCTGCTTACTCCTGAAATTGATTATCCCGGTGTTAGCATACATGCTATAACTCGTGCCCAAAGCCCAAACTATCTTTTTATTGATTTGAAACTCGATAAAAAAGTAAAGCCCGGTGCTTTCGACATAGTTTTTAAAAGCGGAAAAAAAACAGTGGCCACTTATAATTACATATTGAACGCACGTAGCGTAGGTTCGGCCTCGCGTCAGGGATTCGATAATTCCGACGTGTTGTACCTCTTGTTCCCCGACCGCTTTGCAAACGGCGACCCCACGAACGACAATATTGAAGGTTTAAGCGACAAAATTGACCGCAAAGACCAGTATGGACGGCGTGGTGGCGACATACAAGGAATGATCGATAAACTCGACTACCTTCAAGAACTGGGAATAACAGCAATATGGACAACCCCTTTGCTGGAAGACAACCAGCCAAATGGATCATACCACCACTACGCAACAACCGATTACTACCGAATTGACCCGCGCTTTGGTTCTAACGATGAGTACCGTGCACTAGTTGCCGAGTGCCACTCACGCGGCATAAAAGTGGTGATGGACATGATTCCCAACCACTGCGGTAGTGCCCACCCCTGGATGGAAGATTTACCATTTAACGACTGGATTAACGGGGGAACTGAATATACCCAAACCAATTACCGCATACCGGTTACAAACGACCCCTATGTATCGGAAATTGACTGGGACTTGAATTTTGACGGCTGGTTTGTTAGCGAAATGCCCGACCTTAACCAAAACAACCATTACATGCTCACCTATTTGAAGCAAAAGGCCGTGTGGTGGGTCGAATTTGCCGGCCTCGATGGCATAAGGGTAGACACTTACCCATATAACGATCAATGGAGGGCTGCTGAATGGACAAAACATATTCTATCGGAGTTTCCATACCTCAATATTGTGGGTGAATGTTGGGTTCCTAGTCCGTCGGAAACTGCTTATTGGCAAAGTGGCACAATTAACCACAACGGCTATGACTCCGGTTTGCCTTCGGTTATGGATTTTCCCTTGTATGACGCTACAGGAATAGCTTTCAACGAAGACGAACAAGGTTGGGATCGCGGCGTTGGACAACTTTGGAAAACCCTTACTCAGGATTACCTCTATGGCGACCCTTTCAACCTCGTAATTTTCCTCGAAAACCACGATACCCAGCGCTTTTTCACACAAGTGGGGAATGATATTGACAAACTCAAAATGGGTTACGCCTTTTTGCTCACTACACGTGGAATTCCTCAAATTTACTACGGAACTGAAATACTGATGACCGGCGACAAAGGTGTTGGCGATGGCGATATACGCCGTGAAATGCCCGGTGGCTGGCCCGACCACGAGCGCAGTGTTTTTACTTCCGAAGAAAGAACCGATGCCGAGAACGATGCTTTCGACTACATAAGCAAACTTATACACTGGAGAAACGAAAACCCTGTTATCCATTACGGCAGGCTTTTGCATTTTGTGCCCGAAAATAACGTATATGTGTACTTTAGGCAAAACAATGAAAAAACAGTAATGGTAATATTAAATAATAACCCCGATGAGCAAACACTCAATACCGAACGTTTTAATCAGGTAACAGAAGGTTTTAGCTCAGGTATCGATGTTGTTTCGGAACAACTGTTCAACTTAAAAAAACCCTTGAAGCTAGAAGCCAAAACAGCATATATACTTGAATTACAATAGAAAACAATATTTATGAAACGAATAATAAACACTGTACTTGTTCTTTGTGTGGCAGTAGGAATGCTTTCATGCAGCGGGCAAACAAAGCAACAAAGCGAAGACATTTGCCACTACAATACTGCAACAGAAGAAACTCAGGTTCTTCACCCCGAATGGGCTAAAGATGCCAGCATTTATGAGGTGAACGTAAGACAATACACCCCCGAAGGCACTTTCGAGGCTTTTGCCAATCATTTGCCCAGATTGCAACAACTTGGCGTGAAAATTCTTTGGTTTATGCCCATTCACCCTATCTCTGAAATCGAGCGCAAGGGAACATTAGGTTCCTATTATTCGGTAGCCGATTATAAAGCGGTAAACCCTGAATTCGGCACATTCGACGATTTCAAGGCCTTGGTTGAAAAAGCACACTCGATGGGATTTAAAGTAATTCTCGACTGGGTAGCCAACCACACCGGCTGGGATAACCACTGGATTTACAACAACCCCGAGTGGTACACCCACGATGAAGATGGCAACATTATAGCACCAATTGACGATTGGAGCGACGTGGCCGATCTCAACTTCGACATACCCGAAATGCAGGCTTCCATGATCGATGCCCTCAAGTTTTGGGTTGCCGAAGCCAATATTGATGGCTACCGTTGCGATGTGGCAGGCATGGTGCCCACCGGTTTTTGGAACGATGCCCGCGCAGCACTCGACTCGATAAAACCGGTTTATATGCTGGCTGAAGATGAAGGCGAAACCGCATTACTCGAAAAGGCTTTCAATTCAAATTACGGGTGGAGTTTTCACCACCTCATGAACAGTATCGCAAATGGAGAAGCCGATGTTTCAGAACTACGTGAATATTTTGAAAAAATAGATTCAAGCTATCCGGCCGGCAGTTACCCCATGCAATTTACCTGCAACCACGATGAAAATAGCTGGAATGGAACAGTATACAGCCGTTTGGGCAATGCCGTGGAAACTATGGCCGCACTATCGTTTGTAGTGCCCGGTATGCCACTTATTTACAGCGGACAAGAAGCCAGCTTAAATAAAAGTCTTGAGTTTTTCGAGAAAGATGAGATTGATTGGGAAAACCCCGAAATGCAGCAATTCTATCAAAAGCTTATTCAGCTTAAAAAGGACAATAAAGCACTTTGGAATGGATGCGCAGGTGCAAACATAGAGTTTATCGACATGGAAACAGATAATAATTTAATAGCATTTAAACGCCAGCTCAAAAATAATACGGTGTTGTGTATTTTTAATTTTTCGGAACATAAAAACGAAAATACTTTTCGTAGTAAACCATTTGCAGATCAATACAAAAATGCAATCAATGAAGAAAATTATCAGATTAATGAAAATTATATTTTTAGTTTAAACGCCTGGGAATATCTCATTTTAGTCAAATAAAATGATTCTCTAATTTATTATGCAAAGAAAGGGGTGCCAATTAAAGGCAACCCCTTTTTAATTTCAATAAAATAAACTATTTTGGTATGCTGAAACTGGTTCATAAAAATTGAGAACATGAGACGATTCGTTTTAATAATTGCTTTTACACTATTGTGTATAAGCACATTTGGGCGTGCAGCCTATATTGTGGAAGGCAACGATGTAATAGTCGATCTTGACGGATTTGGTGTGAAGTCGAATATACTTAAAGTTGAAGTATGGTCCGAAAATATGGTTAGAATAGTGACGTCGATGAACGATGATTTCATTGAAGCCGATTTTTCACTTTTTACCCGGGATGAAAATGAAATACGATTCAGAACCAGTCATGTTCAGAACGATATTGAAATAGTTACCAATGCGATGATTGTTAGGGTAGCTGAGAATGGATTAGTAAGGATTATGACCAGAAAAGGGCGCCGATTGTTTGTAGAATCGGACAGATCTTTTTCGTCTATCGAAAATATGCCTAATACCTACAAGGTACAGCAAAGTCTATTTCTACAGCGAAACGAAACCATATTCGGACTAGGACAAAACCCCGACAAAAAAGCTTTCAACTTAAGGGGACAGTCGTTTGAGTTAAAACAAACTGAAAACTCAATTTATTCGCCTATTTTCTATTCCGATAAAAACTATGCGCTAATATGGGACAACTTCTCAACAACTACCTTTAGCGATGCCCCTGGAGGCCTTACTTTCACATCGGAAATTGCCGATGAAATCAGTTTCTTTTTTATAGTGGGTGAAACGTGGGATGTAGTTACAAACCAAATCATTAAATATTCAGGCAATACACAGCTATTACCTCAGTGGGCATACGGGCACATTGCAAACACAACCGGATGCAGCTCGCAGCAAGAACTTAGAGAAACTATCAATAAGCTCAATACTGAAAATATAAAAATTGAATCACAACTTGCTAACATTTCTGTTTACGAAAAAGAAAAAGAATATGAAAACAATGCTTCGGGCAGATTCAAAAACATTTATGCATACAAACAATTACAAAGCGATTTTAATAATTTGAATCAAAATCCAGGGTTAAACAGGCCGGTAATGGTTACAGAAATTAATGTGCCCGGTATTCAGCAACACGGTACTTTTACATCAATTAGTCAACTTACTTCGACCTGGAATAATTTTCAAAAAGAAGTATCGTATGGAATCACCGCATCGTTGTACGGGCAAGCATTTTGGAGCTCGGTTCCGGGTGGAATTGCACGCGATAACAATATTAATGACGAGTCGTACCGTGAATTATTAGCACGTTGGTACCAGTTTTCCGCATTTAACCCCATTTTTCAAAGCCCATCGTGCGACCCGGGTAATTGGCTATTTAATGAGTCAAATCCCGAGGCATTAGCCATAAAAAAAGCCATAAACCAACGTTATGCTTTAATGCCCTACATTTATTCACTTGCTGCCAATTCAGCCCTGAATAACGAAGTGATGACACGCTCACTTATCTCGGAATTTCAGCACGACGAAAAAGTATTTGAAATTAACAATCAATACCTTTTTGGCAAATCGCTTATGGTTTGTCCGGTTACCACACAGGGAACCAAATCGCGGAAAGTGTATTTACCTTCAAAATCAAAATGGTTCGATTTTTATACCGGCGAAAGCTATAACGGCTCAAAAACAATTGATACAAAAGCCGATATACAAACCATTCCACTTTTTATTAGAGAAGGTTCAATTATACCTTTACTTGTAAAACACGAAAATGAAAAAGAAGACTTAGCTGACGAAATAATTGAAATTCGTGTTTATCCGGGTGAAGATTGTAGCTTTACCTTATACAACGACAAGGGTGATGGTATGGGCTATAAAAACGGCGAATATTCAAAAATAATTTTCGACTATACCGAAAGAAGAAAAACGTTAACCATTAACTCGCTTGAAGGAAGTTTTGAAGGAATGCCTGCAAGCCAAATGTTTAAAGTGGTTTACATGCACGATGACGAAGAAGTTTCTGAAAATATTCAAATAGCTGAATACAGTGGACGCAGGGTTCGAATTCGCTTTTAAGCTATAATAAAATTCAAATCAGGCCGATACTTCAACCTTTATTCCGGTAGCTTCATTTAATGCTGAAGCAATGCTGTTTAGTTTTTCTATAGATACTTTTTCCAGTGAGTTCACAGGAGTGTCGCGTGCAATGGTATAAATTAACACTTTTTGCGGGGCAATTTCCTTAATCAATTTCATCCATGCTGAAAGCTCTTCATCGGTAGTATTATCGATTATTTCGTTGTTGAATTCTCCTTTTAAAAACATGGTTTGAATAATAAGCTCTCCCTCAAATTGTTTAAGCTGTTCAAGTACACGATTCAGATCGAATTTCCCCACAGGCTTGTTCATTTTTTTTATAGTATCAATGCGAGCCGAGTCAAGTTTCAAAATATTATCATCAACTTTTTTTAATGCTTCAACAACCTTTGGCTTAAAAAGCATAGTGGAATTTGATAATACAGCTACACGCGATTGAGGTGCATAAACCTGGCGCAAAGCCAAGGTATCGTCAATAATTGCCTCAAAGTGGGGATGCATGGTAGGCTCTCCGTTGCCGGCAAAGGTAATCACATCGGGCATTTGATTACGGCTTTTCATATCGGCCAGTTTATTCTCCAGCGCCAGTTTTACCTCATCGCGCGTAGGCAATTTCGCTTTCACATATTTTGAGTCGGGATTCCATCCGCACTCACAATAAATGCAGTCGAATGAGCAAAGTTTGCTGTCGTTGGGCAATAAGTTAACTCCCAGTGATACTCCTAGCCTGCGGCTTATCACCGGTCCAAAAACTGTACTATCGAAAAGAAAAGTGGCCATAAAAAAAAGTAATAAAATGAAAATTAGTTACTCTCGCCGTAAAGGTTGAGTAGTATCAATATTTATTTCTTCGGGTAAAGTGCGGGCATCGTTCTCTTCAATAAGAATACTGATTTTTGTAAGCACATCGCTAAAGACACGGTCGTACTCACGCGGATGGCGCGAATAATACATCGTGGTAATGTACATTTGTTCTTGTGTAATCCCGTGCTTATCTAAAACGGCTAAATAAAGCGCACTTGATTGCAGCGTGTCCATTTTGAACCTTAACCTGTCGCGATGAAGCCCTTCAACCAAATGCACGTCGACCAGCACATCCACATATTTATCACGCTCAATTGCATTCCGGGGCTTTGGGTCGTGCCTGCACGCCATGAGTAAAAGAGCCAGAGTTAGTATAGTAAGTATTTGCTTCATGTATTAATCTTCATTATTGAATGTCGATAATCAATAAAACGAAAGAGAAATGATAAAATTGTAAATCTATTCGTTTTGGATTTCAGTGTAAATTACTTTTTATTTTGAAAAAGCAGTTTCAATGTTTCCGGAACATTTTTTACGCGACAAATATCGATAATAAATTTTTGAGTGTGGATACCTTTGTTGGCAAAAGGAATAAAAATTTGCTGAAAGCCTAATTTTTCGGCTTCGGCTATCCGCTGTTCTACCCTACTCACGGGTCTTACTTCGCCTGTTAATCCTACTTCGCCGGCAAAACAAATGTTGTGGTCAACTGCTAAATCGAAATTAGAAGAAAGTACGGCTATGATTACCGCCAAATCGATTGCAGGATCGGCAACTTTAATGCCGCCTGCAATATTGAGAAACACATCTTTGCTAATGAGCTTAAAGCCGGCACGTTTTTCAAGTACCGCCAGCAACATATTCATACGGCGGGTGTCGAAACCTGTGGATGAGCGTTGTGGGTTGCCATAAGCAGCAGAACTTACCAGCGATTGCACTTCAATTAAAAAAGGCCGAGCACCCTCGGTAGCCGCGGCAACCGCAGTACCGCTTAAGCCCTGATGGTGAGCACCAATTAATAACTCCGAGGGGTTGCTCACCTGCCTAAGCCCATCGTGCGACATTTCGAAAATGCCCATTTCGTTGGTTGATCCAAAACGGTTTTTACTTGCCCGCAAAATACGGTACATGAAATTTCTGTCGCCTTCGAACTGAAGCACAGTATCCACCACATGCTCAAGCACTTTGGGGCCGGCAATGCTACCCTCTTTGTTTATGTGACCAATCAGGATTACCGGTATCGATAAGGCTTTTGCCTTTTTCATTATGCCTGCGGTGCTTTCTCTAATTTGCGAAATACTACCTGCACTTGACTCAATAAGCTCGGTACTTACTGTTTGAATAGAATCAATTACAAGAATATCGGGTTTTACCTGATCGATTTGCACCAAAATGTTTTCGAGCGAGGTTTCACTTAAAAAAAGGCAGCCTTCGTTATTTCCACTCAAGCGGGTTGAGCGTAGCTTAATTTGTTCCAAACTCTCTTCGCCCGAAATATACAATACTAATTTATGAGGAATACTCATGGCAACCTGTAGGGCAAGAGTCGATTTTCCTATTCCGGGTTCGCCACCCAGCAAAACAATTGAGCCGGGCACCAAACCGCCACCTAATACACGGTCAAGTTCCTCATTCGATGTGGTAAAGCGGTCGGTTTTACCGGTTTCGATTTCATTTAATGTCAAGGGTTTCGATAAATTGCGCGAAACCATAGTAGCCAATGTTTTATTTTTGCCCACCACTTCAATTTCTTCAACAATAGTATTCCACTCGTCACACGAATTGCATTTGCCAGCCCATTTGGGTGTGGTGACTCCGCAGTTTTGACAAACATATATGGTTTTTGTTTTTGCCATAGCCCAAAGATACACTCTTTTTACTTAAATTTAAGCAGTGGAATTATGTAGCGCACAGAGCCAATATTGTAAATTCAAATCATAATAAATGACTAAAGTATTCTTTTTATTCCTTCTCATTTTCATCAATGCAATTGTATTTCAGAACACTGCAACTGCCAATAATGTATATTCTACCGAAAATGATTCTTCGATATACAACACCGCAAATCATTTATTGGCTCTGACTGTTGACGAGCTGGTTGAAATAGTGGATGTAAACCCCGAGCTCTCGAAAGAAGGACGAAAGCCGCTTTTAATGATACACGGATGGAGTTTTGATGGTAAACCGGCTTCTCCGGGCAGCGGATTTTGGAACCATTTCAGAAGGTATTTACTCGATAATCCCGATCTTAAAGATAATTTCAAACCGTATTATGTAGAATATTGGTCCAACTACGTAACTATACACGAAATTGCCGAAGCCCTGCGCGATAAAATGGAAGAGGCAGGATTACATGAAGAAACCGTGGTGATTATGGCACACAGCATGGGTGGACTGGTGGCGCGCTCATTCATGAACGAACATACGTTTGCCAGTGGCCCGGCAAAAGGCCTTAAATGCGGACAAATGGTAGATAGGCTCATTACGCTCGGAACTCCACACCATGGCTCACCTATGGCCAACGGCCCTGCCCGAAATGCAAGGTTGAATTTTCCTCAAAACCTATTCACTTCGATACTTGAAGCATACGTATTTAAAGATATGAAATACAACGAAATAAACCGGAGCGAACTGCGGTGGAGCAATTTTGATAATTTGCTGAATTACGAAAGATATACGGATGAAAAAAACCAATGGCTTGTAAACCTTAACCTCGACACCCAATTCGACAACAAAACAATTTGTTATACTGCATCAATTGATGGAAAGTTTCACTCTAACCCTCAAAATTATGATGAAGAATACGAACTGGGATCCTGGATTATTTATAATGGGCTCGACATGGTCAACGATGGAATTGTTCCCCTTTCGAGTGCTTCGTTTTCAGGCCACGATGTTTACCGTACACGACATTTCAACCATTATAACCACGCCGACATTATTAGAGGTAAAACAAACAAAAATGAACTTTTTGACCCTATGAAAACCGATTTGCTTGAAGTTAGACCCTTGCGTTTAATTTGGCCAAATACAAGTAATGACCTCTTTGTTAAGCACTCACAAATGCATGAAATTATATGGGAAGCACCAAAGAATATTAGCAAAATTAACATATACTTCTCCACTGACAATGGCAATACTTATTCGGTTTTAAGCGAAAACATTGATGCCCAAACCGGGAGATATACCTGGCTGGCACCTGAAATTAACTCATCGGAATGCCTGATAAAAATTACAAATGCCTATAATGAACACGAAAACGCAGTATCGGTCACCCCATTTACTGTATTCAATAACCATATAGCATTTACTACGCCTTCCCGAACCCGCTATTTTTTCAATTATACCGAGAATAGCATAGAATGGATGCACGAGGGACTAAACAGTGAAGTCACAATCACATACATCGACTCTACTCACAATTTAAGCCAAGTAATTGTAGAAAACCTTCCTTCTACTTCGGGCGAAAACACTTTTGTAATGCCTGCCAATACTTCGCTGTTACCTTCATCGAATGCTTATCTTAAAGCTGAAATGTACAATTTTGAAGCCGATGTTTTCGATGAGGAAAGTTACATTTTCTTCTCAGAAATATTTAAAATGTTTCCGTCTCCCGCATTAGAATTTATAAGTCCGGCAACAAATCCTATCGATTATTTTGGCATTGAAGGTGAACCACTTGTTGTAAACGAAAGCTACCACATTGGATGGAAACAAGAGGGTGAAATTGCACACGTGGAGCTTTTTCTCTGTGGCGAAAACAAAGAAATTATATCGCACATCGCGACTATTATTGATGAGCCGTGGCCCGAGACGATAAAGTACATAGAATGGGTAGTTCCGGATATAATCGGCGACGAATTCTATTTTATGGCTGAAGCAGGTGCTACTGATGATTCAGTTCTGTTTTCATCGTTTTCGCAAAACTCATTCCGTATAAATTATCGAACCCACATTGTTTCGCCAGAAAATAACGAAAAACAGGTTTGGTATTATCCCTGCTTTACAGTTGACGCTCCAGCCGGAGCGACTAAATTCGAATTTGAGCTTTCGCTAAATAATGAAGAAGAAAGCCCGCCAATTAGTTTTGAAAGTAATGAACCGGTTTTCTGTATTGAAGAAAACAGTGGCAATAAACTACAAGCCGGAAGTGAATATAAATTATTGGCCTGGGCATGGATTGAAAATCACAGAACATATGCTGACCAAATTATTTTTACGGTTACGGAGGAAGAAAACGCGATTAGCTTTTCTAAAACAGAGGATAGTAATAGTTTTTACTGCTATCCGAACCCGGCAAAAGAAACCACTACATTTTCATTCAATATACTCAATTCAGAAAAAGTTAAGTTAGTGATTTACGACCTCAATGGCAGACCTATACATGTTATTGAAGAGGGCCTTTTTTCCGACGGAAAACATAACATTGAGTGGCAGGTACCTGCAAGTTTAAAATCAGGAAGCTATCTGTGTACACTCAAAACCAATAATAGGCTGCATACTACTTTTTTGCTTCTTCAATAATTCAACAGCATACTAGGCAAAGGGCGTCTTTATTGAATCAAAATTTTGATATTGTCGTTTACATTGCTGGCGCTTAAACGAAAAATGTAGAACCCTTTAGGAAAATGATTAAGATGAAGGCTTATACGCTCGCCGGCAGTTAAGTTCACATTGCTTTGAGAATATACAAGCTGTCCACTTGAATTAATGAGATTAATTATACCGTTTTCAATATCTTCAGATGTAATGTTTTCGATTGAGAAGTTTCCCCTATTTGGGTTGGGATACAATACTATTACTTTCTTTTCAGCCTTCGGATCGCATTGAAAATCGAAATATTTGAGTTCAAAAAACGAAATTATATTTTCGCTCATATAACAAGGGCGTTCAACTGCAAACTTTCTCATTTTATTTACTTCCTGCATCCATGTTTTTATGTTTTTCGGATAATTCCATCGTTCGATGTGTTCTTTCATTTCAGGATAATACAAACGTTCAAAATCGTCGATAAAACCGATTACCCGGTTAGTTTCAAAAATATTTTCAAGTGAGTACACAAACCTGTCAAGAAAGAGTTTTACAAATGTTTCATTTTCCAATAATTTTCGAAAAAGCAATGTAGAACATTCACAAAATGGCCAAGAATTTTCTGTACTTGTAGCATGTTCTAACGATTGTGTATCGTAAGCTGAATTTGAATCAAAAGCAAACGAAAGGTCTAAATCGTAAATGAGGAAGCGCCATTTTGAGCCGGGGTCATTAGTTTTCCACATTTTATAATTGTTGCATGGCCAGTCGAAGTTGGCAAAATATATTTCTACAATCAGGTAATCAATAAAGTTATCAATATCAATTTCTGAAGCTACGTATTCATAATTCTCATGAACTGATAAATCGTTTGATTCAATAAAATAAACCAAATCCAGATAATCGGCATTATCACCTTCTTCAACTGTATGTCCACAAACATCAAGTATATTCAGGTTGTCTTCCTCAATTCCAAACCTGTATTCGAAATAATACTTGTCGTATTTCTCTCTGATGTTGTAAATACCCCAATATTCACCATTTATAAAAAGTATTGAAGGTGCGAAATCCTGCAATTCGAGATTCAAAGGACTAATAATTTGCTGAAGCATTGCATCTCTGAAGTGAGTGTTCAAAAAATCGTTCCCGGAATTGCGCAAAATGAGTCTTTTAAGCACGTTTTCACCAAAGTTGTCGAATAGTGGGAATTCTATGCGGCTGATCCCGTATTCTTTCCGAAAATACACATTAAACGACTTCTGTGGAAAAGCAGTGCTCCCATAACCACGCATACGAATTCCGGCATCGGTTTCGAATGCGACAGTTCCTGTTTCATCAAAAAAAGTGAAATGTACATCACGCTCCCACTCTCTACCACGATTATGATAATTTCCTGATGGCCACCAATTAAAACCGTCTTCATCAAATTGTTTTCCGGGAACATAAATACCCGTTTCGTGATCAAATAAATTCAGGCTATCGCTAACAAAAGATATTACAGGAAACTGATACCTTTGTTCTATTCTTCGACCTACAAAATAGGTTTTAGAATGCACACTTTGTTGCATTTCACCGTTTTCGAACATAGCATATCTAATTATATTGCTCTTATACACACTTTGAGGTTCTTTCCATATATATTTATAAAGTTGGTATTCACCATCTAAGGGTGTGGTAGGAATTGCGCTAAAACTGTAAGCGGTTTCAGAAATGTCGGCAATAGTGATAGGTTTAGTGTACAAATTGCTGTGTGGTGTAGGCAGGCTACCATTGGTAGTATAATAAATTTTTGCATTAGGGTTTGATGTTTCCAGGATAAGATCGAACTCGTTGCGATAAAAGCCCGATTTGTGTGATATATAAATACCCGCATAACCATTGTTACTTGCATTGGGAGTGGGAGTGCTGGTTATGCTGAATTTACTGTTACCATCGGATAATCTTGCATAAGAATGATTTGGAGGTAATACTATCGGATCCACTGAATCAATAACCCGTCCTTTATTGTTTGTCAATATTAGCGGTTCTCCCCACTGACTGATACTAAAGTTTGTATGCAACTCTTGCCCACTCCTTATGTCATTCCCCGATGCAAAAATTAAAATAAAACCCTTAGGTTGAATCAAAACTTCGGGAAAAACCCAGCGACGCAAATTATCTTTCTTATCAGAAATTGCAAAATCTTTTAAATTTACAACTTCACTTCCTGCATTATAAAGCTCTATCCAATCGCTAAACTCTCCAAACGAGTCTTCTATTATTGTGTCATTACTCGACACAAATTCATTAATAAATATGTCTTGCGCAAATGAAACTGCGCAAAATATTAGTGAACTGATTAGGGATAAAAAGAGGTGTTTAAAGAGCATTGGATAATTGGTTAAATGATTTATTGGTTTAACATACAAATACGAATTTATCAAATAAATGTATCAATACTAAAAAAAAAGATTAAAGATAAACGGCTCATCAAATAAATTCATCATATATATTTGTACTACTGTTTTTTAACTATTTTTACTAAAGTATTCAATCATTATTTGTGCACGCTTTTTACCTACAATTTTTTCAATTTCAGAAACATCAGCAGTTTTAATGCCCTGTACCGATTTAAACGCTTTAAGTAATGCTTCAATTGACTTCTCTCCTACTCCGGGAATCTTATTCAATTCGGATTCGACCATTCCTTTTTCACGTTTCGACCTGTGATGGGTTATACCAAACCTGTGAGCTTCGTCGCGGAGGCGTTGAATCAATTTAAGCGATTCAGAATTTTTATCGATATATAGAGGAACAGAATCACCGGGGTAGTAAATTTCTTCTAATCGTTTTGCAATACCAATAATAGGTAACTTTTGTACAATATTCAAATCGCTTAAAGCTTTAACTGCTGAGCTAAGCTGTCCCTTTCCTCCATCGACAATGACGAGGTTCGGCAACTTTTCTTCTTCTGCAATCATGCGTTTATACCGGCGATATACAATTTCGTACATCGAGGCATAGTCGTCGGCGCCGGTAACTGTCTTGATATTGAAATGGCGATAATCGCGTTTTGAGGGTTTGGCATTTTTGAAAACCACACATGCTGCCACAGGGTTTGTTCCCTGCAAATTACTATTATCGAAACATTCTATGTGGAATGGGATATCATTCAGTCGCAAATCTTTTTGTGTAGTTTTTAAAATTCTTTCTGCCGGAGTTTCATTTTTCTGCATCAATGCATGTTTCTTCTTATCAAGAATAAAATAGCTGACATTTTTTTCAGACAATTGCAGGAGTTTCAATTTATCGCCACGTATGGGCACGGTGTAAACCACTCCTTTTATATGAAATGAGGGTTTAAAAGGCACTAAAAGTTCTTTGGCATTGCTGAAAATTTTCTGGCGAATTTCGGTAATTCCGCTTAGAAATAAATCTTCATCGCTTTCATCCACTTTCGACTTTATTTCGAGAGTATAGGAATGAATAACTCCCCCATTGACCACCTTCAGAAAATTCACATACGAAATATTATCTTCTTTTCGGAATGAAAATACATCGATGTTTTTTATAGTAGGACTAACCACAGTGGATTTTGCCTGATATTTTTGCAAAATATCAAGGCGTTCTTTTATACTATGAGCGAGTTCGAACTGCATATTATCGGCATGGCTTTTCATCTGTTCTTTTAACACACTTACCACCGAGCCAATATTACCCTTTAAAATATGTTTTATTTCTTCAATGCGCTCATTATATTCCGATTCGTTTTGATAATTTTCACACGGACCCAGACAGTTGCCTATATGATATTGAAGACAAACTTTAAACTTTCCACGTGAAACATTTTCTTCCGTGAGCTTGAAATTACAAGTACGTAATTTGTAAGTTTGTCGGAATAAATCAATAAGGGTACGCACTAAAAGCATTGAAGTAAAAGGCCCGAAATAAAGTGAACCATCTTTTACAACTTTTCGGGTATAAAAAACCCTTGGGAAACGCTCTTTTTTAATGCAAATCCATGGAAATGTTTTATCGTCTTTAAGTTGAATGTTATAGCGTGGCTGGTATTTCTTAATTAAATTATTCTCGAGAATCAGTGCATCTTGCTCAGTTTCTACTACAATATATTTAATGCTGAAAATATTGCGCACCAACAAAATTGTTTTGCGACTATCATGATTCTTATTGAAGTAAGATGCTACTCTACGCCTAATTCGTTTAGCCTTCCCGATGTATATAATATGATTCTCTTTATCAAAAAACTGATAAATTCCGGGCTCGTCGGGTAAAGCAGCTACATCCTTTTTCAGATTATCAATTCGTTCAATACTCATACTACACAGATCTCGAATTAATGAAATCGAACTTATTTACATCAAACAAACCTTTATCGCTTATTTTTAGTTCAGGTATTACGAGCAACGACATAAATGCCAATGTCATAAAAGGAGTACGTAAGTTAGAACCTAAATTCTTCACCTGTTGAGTTAATTTAAGGTAATCAACAGCCACTTCGTCACAACTTTTGGTACTCATTAAACCTGCTATTGGTAGAGGAAGAACAGTAGATTGTGTTGAATCAAAAACCACTAAACCTCCTTTATAGTGATGAATGATATTTATTGCCTCAATGATATCTTCATCAGTAGCTCCTATTGCTACAATATTATGAGAATCGTGTGCCACAGTACTTGCAATTGCTCCTCTATATAAAACAAATCCCTTTACAAATGCTACTGAAGGTTTTGCTTTATGATATCTGTTCAACACTACAATTTTTAAAATATCATTATCAATATCTGGTACTGAAAATCCATTTCTTGAAGGTAAAGGAAATAGTAGTTTATTAGTCATTAAACTATTATTAATTACTCCGATTACTGGAGTCGAACTTGTGCTAGCTTCAATCCGGATATCTTTAATAGAAATTTCATTTAAGAAGTAATTATTAATGGGTTCATTTTTAATATCTTCAAAAAATAATGTCTTGTTAGTATAAACTTGTTTCCCATTTACGTAAGTTGAAAGTATTTTGAAGTTTTTTAAATCTTCTACTACTAAAAAATCTGCTGCGTCATTCTCTTGTAATAATCCAACATCTACTTGGAAATGCTCGACACAATTTAATGATGCGGCTTGTAAAACATCAAAAATATCATAACCACTATCAAAAGCTTCAACAACTAAATCATTTATATAACCATGCTGCAAATCGTCGGGATGACAATCGTCGGTACAAAACATTACATCTTTTGGATAGATACTTATAAGCTCTAAAAGATTTGAAAAATCGTTTGATGCACTTGATTTACGAAGCATAATTTTCATCCCAAGCTCAATTTTCTCGATAGCTTCATCGATAGAAACGCACTCATGATCGCTTGAAATACCACAAGAAACATATTTCTTTAAATCATTACCTGACAATAAAGGTGCATGGCCATCTATCAATCTATTGTATTTAT
>SKHV01000498.1 GCA_007116765.1 Prolixibacteraceae bacterium
AGTGGGGTCTGGGGCAAAGCCCCATTAAACAAAAACATTTAATTACGGCCACAACAACACCTCATCTTTTATCATCACCCTACCGCGGCCGATTTTAAAATGCTGGCGCATTTTTACCATAACTATACAACATAATCCTTAATCAAACAAAACAAAAACACTCAAAATATTGCCTTATATGAGATTTTTTCGTTTATTTACACAATATTTAAACAATAAATCATGCTTATTAGATTCAATGTTGAGAATTTTTTGTCATTCAACCAGCTTGCAGAATTTTCGTTAATCGCCAACAAAGAACGCCGCTTAAGCACACATGTCGTAAAAGGCGAAGGCGTTAACATACTTAAAACGGGGGTAATTTATGGTGCTAATGCATCCGGCAAATCAAACCTTGTGAAAGCCATCGACTTTTCACGTAAAGCCATCATCAAAGGCATACAAACCCTAACACACACAAATTGCCACTACAGGTTAGACTCGCAAAACATTCACAAGCCTACAACCTTTAATTATGAAATAAAAACCGGCAATAAATATTATTCGTATGGATTTGCCATCAAACTTAACGAATCGAAAATTATAGAAGAATGGTTGTTTGAGATTGGCAAGAAAAAAGAAAAAAAGATTTTTGAACGCTACATTAACAACAAAGGCAATCACGAAATTAAAATTGACATTAAGCTGAGCAAAGATGCGGAAAAACGTTTTGATGTTTACCGGGCCGACTTTCAAAAATCGGACAAATTGTTGTTTTTAAGCGAAATAAATCGCAAAAGCATTGATGACCTGCCCGAAGCAGCCGACTTCATCAACACCTACCAATGGTTCGCTCAAAAACTCACTGTTTTATTGCCCGATTCAAAATTTGCCGGTTTAAATTTTATTGGCGACGACAACGAAATGTCAACAACCTTTAATAAATTTCTTTCTGTCTTCAATACCGGTATTAACAAAATTATTTCTAAAGAAATCGATCTTGACAAACTCGACATTCCAAACAAAGTAAAGCTTAAACTAACCGAGAATATAAAAAAAACAGAAGTTATTTTATTCGAGATTGAAGGCAACACATACTCCCTCAGGCTGAACAAAAACAACGAATATAAAGTAAAAAAAATTGGATTGGAGCATTTAAGCGAAAAGGGCAAACCGATTGTTTTCGACATCGAAAACGAATCGGACGGCACACAGCGCCTTTTCGATTTCATACCTGCATTACATCAGTTATCAAAAACCAATGCTGTTTTTATTATTGATGAACTCGACCGCAGCTTACATTCAAGGTTAAGCTATGCAATTTTTGAACTGTTTTTCAAGCTCACGGCCAATAACGAAAGCCAACTTATCGCAACCACCCACGAAGCCCTGTTGCTCGATCTGGATTTATTGCGCCGCGATGAAATTTGGTTTGTTGAAAAAGAACAAAATGGCTCGAAATTATTTTCGCTCGATCAATTTCAGGAACGTAGCGATAAAGTTGTGAGTAAAAGTTATCTGCTTGGCCGTTATGGCGCAATCCCAATTTTTAAAAGTTTCAACAATATAGAACTCTGATTATGTCTGTTCGTCTAAGAATTACAAATGCTTTTGGCGAAAGAAAAATCCCCTCTGAAAGCGTTCCACCAAAAGATGTATATATTATCTCAATTGCCGGTGAAGGCAAAACCGAAGAACAATATTTTGATGGCATCAAAACCATGTCAACAGGTAACACTATATGGATAGACCGGTTGAAAAAAACCGATGAAACCGACACTAAAAGCCACCCAAACTATGTAATTGAACTTTTAGACGAAAGAAGAAAATACTGGGAAGAACACGGAGCCAGGGCAGATGAACTTTGGATGGTAATTGACCGTGACGCCCAGAATGTAAACCAAGAACAACTAAATGAAATTATTACCCAATGCAAACAAAAAGACTACAAACTGGCTATTTCAAATCCAACATTTGAACTATGGCTTCTACTGCATATAACGAATATTGATAATTACAATTACCAAACCCTACTATCAAACCCCAAGCCATCGGCAAAAAGCAAAAAACGCTATCTCGACAAACTTATAACTGAATTAACTGGTGGCTACAAAAAGAGTAAACTTAATTTTTCAAAATTTGAACATGGCATTAATGATGCAATTTCACGCGCAAAAGAGCTACCCATTGACAACAACTCATTGCTTAATAAACTAGGCACAAGCGTTTGTTTATTAGTTGAAAAAATAATTTCTTAAAATAACAGACACAAAAGAAAAGAAAAGCCTCATTGCCATCAATGCCGAAAAAATACTGCACGCCACCGAAGAAACGCGTGCCTTGATAAACAAAAACATTGGCTATGCCGATGGCATTGGTGCTGTATGGGCTTTACACAAAAAAGGGCTTAACGAGGCAATCAAAATCCCCGGATGTTAGCTTTGGTTAGATATTATTGCACACCTTTACCAAAACAAAAGTTTTTACCTTGTAGGCTCTAAAGAAGAAGTGATACAACAAACGGTTTCAAAACTTAACAATGAATTTCCAAACATTAACATTTTAGGTTTTCGAAACGGCTACATCAAAACAGAAGCAGAAAAACAAACACTAATAAAAGACATAGCCAATAAAAAGCCCGATGTAGTATTTGTGGCCATGGGCTCGCCCAAACAAGAGCTGCTCATGCAGGAAATGCAACAACACCACCCGGCCATTTACCAGGGCCTCGGCGGCAGTTTCGATGTATATGTGGGCAATGTAGAGCGTGCCCCAAAATGGTGGGTTAATAACAATTTGAAATGGACATACAGGCTGGTAAAACAACCCACACGCATCAAAAGGCAAATCCATTTGGTGCGTTTCTTTTTAAAAATCTTGTTTAATCGCATTTAAGCCTCTCAGACAATGGATTTGCAATCCATTAAAACCGGCTGTGAAGGTACATACCCTTTTCGGCCGAAAAAAGGAACAAACTTTTATCAACGCCCTACCGCGGCCGATTTAAAATGCTAACGCATTTTACTACCATATTGTCGCCCCCATGGGGCTTTTTGTTAGCGTAAACCAATAAATACGCATAAAACATTTTGTATACGTAAAATAATAAACCCGAAATATTCAAAACAACTAAAGCACCTTAGCACGTGAACGGCCTCGTCCCGATAGCCTTTATGTTTGTAGTGCATAAGTTTCCGCCCCCAATTATTAACTTGGGGGCAGACAACAAACTTTAAAAAAGGAAACTTATGCAAGAACAAATTAACAAATTAGATTTCAGAGGTAAAAATATTTATGTTGGAATTGATGTACATAAATTGAGTTGGGTAGTGACAATTGTATTGGACCATATTACGCACAAAACCTTTTCACAAGAACCTTGTGCTAAGACTTTGGGAGACTATTTGCGAAGGAATTTCCCTAGAGGCAATTATTACTCTGCCTATGAGGCAGGCTTTACTGGTTTCAGCACTCATAGGCAACTTGAGAAAGAAGGCATAGTTAATATTGTGGTCAATCCATCTGACATCCCAACAACGGACAAAGACAAACGACAAAAAGAAGACAAAAGGGACAGTAGAAAGATTGCTTATTCATTGAAACAGGATTTATTGACCGGAATCCATGTTCCCAGCAAAGAAATTGAAGAGCTACGATCATTGTTAAAATGCAGGACAACCCTGGTAAAAGAAATAACACGCTATAAAAACAGGATAAAATCCCTATTGTTTCAATACGGGCTTACCATTCCATCTAATTATTCTACTGGTTCGAAACATTTTTCAAAAGCATATATCAATTGGCTTGAGGGAATCAAATTTGACACGGCAACCGGTAATTTGACATTAGAAAACCATTTGACCACAACCACTACGTTACGCCGGCAACTTTTAAAGATGAACCGGGAAATTAGGAAGATATACCGCAGCCCAGCATATCAGGAACTGGTCAATCTTTTAACAAGTATTCCCGGGATTGGTGGGTATACGGCAATTGTATTTATTGCGTTTATCGAAGACATGGGGAGGTTCAGCAGCCTGGATGAGCTGTGTTCATATGTAGGGTTGATACCATCGACCAATTCAAGTGGGGAAAACGAGAAAGCAGGGAAGATAACCATGAGGAGCAACAAAGTATTGAGGGGTTTGATTATAGAAAGTGCATGGGTAGCAGCTCGCAGGGATTCTGCCCTAACAATGAGTTATCAAACTTTATGTGAAAGGATGAAGCCGTCAAAAGCTATTATCAGGATTGCCAAAAAACTATTGAGCCGTATGCGTTATGTATGGAACAAAAATGAAAAATATGAATATGCCATAGTAGCCTGACATAAAAAATACAGTTGCTTTTTGAAAAGCTAAAAAACAGAATGTGGGACTGTTGTTCGATAGCTGCGGCAAAACATAGCCCGTTCACCGATAGTTTACAGCCCACTTCATTTATATGTTAAAAGAAGGAATGCAGCTGGTCATTAACAACCAGACTGTTTATAGAAGTCTGTTTTTCAAAAAGAACAATGGTATTGAAATATTGATAACTCATAGATTTAAAACTTAAAAAGGCATGAGTTGTCAACATTTCAACACCACATTTACATTAACATGGAGATTTATGCAATAAAATTTGGAAAACAACATAGAAGCTATCGGG